>CAYSYL010000009.1:6170-29282 GCA_964435355.1 uncultured Candidatus Peribacteria bacterium
AAACTTGTTCATGAAAATCGGCATGAGAGTGGCAGAATACGAATGCCATGCTGAAGTCGTTACAAATCAGGAAAAAAACATCAATAAAGGAAAAGTAAAATTACAATGTTATGAAGGAAGTTTGATTCTTATGCCTGAAATGGGAGAGTGTTTCGTCGTGTACCTCGATTTTTTAACTTCACACGAGTTTGATGAAGAGGAATATGTTTTGCGTCTTTTCCTCGATACGGGCAGCGTTATCATCGTTTCGAAACTTGGAACAACCTTTGAAGAAGCAAAGGAAATAATCGAAAGCATCATGGGAAAAAGATACCAGCGGGTCATGTCCTATGGGCAGGAAGTGCTGCCTTCTTTTGATCCCGTGACACTTCTTAAACTCATGCAGCGAATTAAAAATGGCCGTCTGATGCCATGGATGCAGGTGAAAAAAATTCATGAAGACCTGCCTGAACAGCTGGAAACTATAGTGTTCCAGCAAAATGAAACGACGAGTAAAACTATAGCAATGTTAAGAAAAAAGTTCGGTGAAGAAAATTTTTACGTGAGCATGGTGCTATATCAAAAACCTGAAAATCGTGAACTCGTCGTAAAACCCTGGATTCTTTTTGCCATACCTCAAAAAAACATCCTTCTTCTCACCTTTCCAACGGAAAAAAGTCCTCAAACATTTTTTGCTTTCAGAATCATAATGCAACAGGGGCAACCAATTGATAAACTCAAAGCTAAAATTTTGGAAATAGAAGAGTCATTGCATATTTTCCGTTTCGACATAAGCCCTCTTATAAAAGATAAACAGGAACTTCGAAGAACGAGATATCGTTTAGCTATCCGTCGTTTGGTATTTGTTCGTATGTTGCGCAAATCTTATTTGGGAAAGGTGGCAATCGACTCTTTTGATCAAATGGAACCGTGCATTAAATCCTTTTCGGAAAAAGCAGTAGTACAGTATACTGTACCTGCACCTCCAGTACCTATTTTTTAATTTTATTGTATGAGTGAACACACATTTACTGACGCAAATTTTAATCAGGACGTGTTACAGGCGAAGGGGTTAGTAGTAGTAGATTTTTATGCTCCATGGTGTGGCCCATGTAAAATGATGGCTCCGACGATTGCTGAACTGTCGGAAGAGTTCACGGGAAGAATTACCATAGGAAAACTGGATGTGGATGAAAATCCTTTAATCGGAGAAAAATATCAAATACAAAGTATCCCGACGATCATTTTCTTCAAGAGTGGAAATGTCGTCGAAATTTTAAATGGTTTCCAAAATAAAGAAGTGCTCAAAATGAAAATGGAAGAACACATGGCGTAATCTCATTGCAGATATTTGTAATTGAAAATACTCAACAGTCAGGCATTAAAACCTGACTGTTTTTTTTGCAACAGCATCATGGCTTTTTTCGATTCACTTGTTGCCAAACGATCACACTCATTATTCCATTTATTCTGCGCATGTCCTTCAACCCAGACAAACTGTATGTCCAATCCTTTTAAAACTTCATCGAACTCTTTCCATAAATCCAAGTTTGCTTTTTTTTTCCATCCGAGTCGCAAAGTTTGTACGAGTAAATTTGAATCCGAATAAAGAGTGATGTGAAATCTATCAAAATTATTTTTTTTTATAAATCGAAGGGCTTCGATCATGGCGGTCATTTCCATTCGATTATTGGTGGTATCAAAGGCATGTCCATGAATGGAAGCAAAAGGAGCAAGAATTTTTTCTTCTAAAAAAATGGCAGCCCATCCACCCGGACCAGGATTGCCTTTGCAACTTCCATCAGTAAAAATAAAAATTTTTTTTATATATTTTTCTGCGTCAAAGGAATTCAAAGCTTTCTTTTTAAAAATAATTTTGTTATCATCATAACACAAAAATATTTTTATATCACTTAACTCATTTTCTTTCTATGGTAGCAAAGAAAAAACCTGCTTCAAAAAAGAAGCCAGCTGGAAAAAAATCCAGCGCAAAGAAACCAAGCGCAAAGAAACCAAGCGCAAAAAAATCCACTAAGCCGGTAGCAAAGAAAAAGAAGAAATAAATTCTTCAGAAAAAAGCTCTCTTCGCGGGGAGCTTTTTTTTATTTCAAATTTTGCTTATGATACGAAAAAATTTATATGACCCCAAAAGGAAAATCAATCGTAATAGCCATAATTAAAGCAGTGGTTGTAATAGCGACTTTGTTGCTTCTTTTAGCCGTATCTGGAGTGTCATTGCTTTTTTATATATACGGAAAAGATTTGCCGGATGTAAACTCGTTAAAAACTTTGGAGCTGGCGGAAACGACCAGAATATATGATCGGGATGGAAATGTTCTTTATAGTATTTACAATGGAGAAAACAGAGAATATGTTCCTCTTTCGGACATTTCAAAAAACATTATTCAGGCGACACTCTCGACGGAAGACAGAAATTTTTATCACCATCTCGGATTCGATCTGAAAGGTATCATACGAGCCCAGTTGAAAAATTGGAAAGAGGAAGAAATAAAAGAAGGAGCTTCAACCATTACTCAACAGCTTGCACGAAATATTTTTTTGACGCCTGAAAAAAATATCGATCGAAAAATAAAGGAGCTTCTTTTGGCACTACAAATAGAATGGAATTTCAGTAAGGATCAGATTTTAGAAATGTACTTTAATAAAATTCCGTATGGTTCAAACTCATATGGTATCGAAGCAGCCTCGGAAACTTTTTTTGGAAAAAAAGCAAAAGAACTCACTCTCATCGAAGCGAGTATCATAGCATCACTTCCAAAAGCTCCATCCTACTATTCACCGTATGGGGATCATGTAAAAGAGCTGATGGGTTATTGTCTGGCAGATGAAAAGAAAAATGATGAAAATTCCATAGAAATTCCGGGAGGAGGAGAATCGTTCGATGATCAAGGAGATACGATAGAAGAAACCGAAGCAACACCGGATGCGGAAAAAAATATTACTTCAAGGAAATCGGAATGTGAATCTTACAATGATAAAAGATATATATTCGGAAGAAAAGATTACGTCCTGGAAAATATGGTGAAAGATGGATATATAACGAAAGAACAGATGCAACAGGCCTGGCTCGAAGGAAAAAATATTCATTTTAAAAATACACTTCATCGAATCGAAGCCCCGCATTTTGTTTTTTATATAAAAGAACTGTTGGAAAAAAAATATGGAAAAGAGGTCGTCGAAAAAGGTGGATTGGAAGTTCGAACCAGTCTTGACCCTGTAATGCAATCCTATGCGGAAGAAAGCATTCAAAATCAGGCTCCCATAAATCAAAAAAAATACAATGCCAACAATGCAGGTCTTATTGCCGTTAATCCCAAAACGGGAGAAATCCTTTCAATGGTCGGTTCAGTAGACTACTGGAATGATGAAATAAGTGGAAAAGTGAATGTGACGACAAGTTTCCGGCAACCTGGTTCTTCATTTAAACCATTCATTTATTCCGTCGCGATAGAAAAACAGGGGCTTGGTTCGGGGACAATGTTGAGTGACAAGAAGACACTCTTTAACAAAAAAGATATTCCCAAAAATTCGGACGGCAAATACAAAGGACCCATGACAATACGATCCGCGCTGGCCCTGTCTCGAAACATTCCCGCCATCAAAGCTTATTTTTTGGGAGGTGAAGAGGAAACCATTTTGGATTTAATGGACCAGATTGGACTCAATAATTTGCGAAATTATAAAACGGAGTTCAATAAAAAGGCGAAAATCAGAGGATGGGAATTTAATTATGGATGGCCTCTCGCACTGGGAAGTGGAGAAGTGCGTCTTTTGGATTTGGTAAATGCCTATGGAATTTTCCCTAACAATGGAACATATATTGAACTTCATCCGATTCTGGAGGTTCGGGATAATAAAGGAAACATACTCGAGAAATTTGATTCACAAAAAAAACAGTTTGGCCAACACGTCATCAGCCCTCAAACGGCCTACATAATAAGTGATATTTTGTCGGATGTTTATGCAAGACCGGCAGGAACATGGCGGAAAAATCTCACCATCCCCGGGCACACCGTTGCCGCCAAAACGGGAACGACCAATAAAAAAATAAGAGGAGCTATCTATCCGAATGATAATATTGTCATAGGATATACCCCTTCCTTAGTGGTGGGAGTATGGGTCGGGAACACCGATGGAACTCACATGCGTGGCAATGCGTGGGGATTTTTGGATGCCGCTCCCATCTGGAAGAACTTTTTGACGCAGGTACTGGAAAATAAATCCGATGAAAAATTTACAAAACCGGAAGGACTCCTAAGCAGGGGAAAAGAGATCTTTCCATATTTTGCCGTTTTCAAAAACTTCGATCGACAATTTGCCACCGTCAAAGAAAAAACGGAAGTGCCACCTGATACTCTTTCAGTCGATCGGATGAGCACTCCCGTTTCAAACATTCAAACCTCTCTTACTGAGTGACAAAAGTAAGGGCGATACCTTTACGATCGGCACGACCCGTTCTACCGATACGGTGAATGTAATCGTCGTAGTTCGCCGGAATATCAAAGTTAATAACATGGCTCACCCCATTGATATCAAGTCCGCGGGCGGCAACATCAGTAGCCACTAAAACTTTTACCTCTCCCTTTTTAAATTTCTGAAGAGCCCTTTGGCGATAATTTTGAGATTTGTTTCCGTGAATTGAATCCGCTTTGATACCCGAGGAAAAAAGAGCCTGTGCTACTTTTTCGACACCAAATTTTGTTCGTCCGAAAACAAGCACTTTATCGAAACCCGGCTTTGAAAGGTGCTCGATAAGAATGCGCATTTTTGAAAGATTATCTTTTGGGGTACGAATGATATTCTGTTCAATATTTGCCGAAGTATTTCTCATTTTAACAGAAACTTTAATAGGATTATGGGTAAACTCACCGATGAGAGCTTCTACCTTTGAGTCCAGAGTTGCCGTAAAGAAAAACGATTGCCTTTCTTTCGGTAATTTCCCCAAAATCCTTCGCATATCGTGAATGAAACCCATATCCACCATTCGATCTGCTTCATCCAACACGGCGTTTTTAAAGTGATCTAAATGAAGAAGTCGGCGATTGGCAAGGTCCATAATGCGCCCAGGAGTTCCGATAACGAAATTATAAGGATTTTTCAGGAGTCGAATCTGATTCATAATATTACTTCCCCCAATACAAAGAACAGCACCAAGATGAAATCCTTTCGTAAATTGATAAAGTTCCTCACTGATCTGAAGAGCCAATTCACGAGTAGGAGCTAAAATTAAAGCTTTTTGTGATCGATCCGCCAACATCTTATTAATAATAGGAATCAAAAAAGCGGCCGTCTTCCCGGTACCAGTATTGGCAAGCCCGATAATATCCTCCCCGGTCAGTCCCACAGGGATAGCCTGATCCTGAATAGGAGTCGGAGTAAGGTATCCTTTTGCTTTTATATTGGCTTTCAAACGGGGATCAATAGCAAAATCCTCAAACGTATGATTAATCTTTTGGCTAATGGGTTTGAGATCAGCTTCATCATTCACTTTATTAATAAGCAGATCGACATTGATGGTACTGCCCATCATCCGTTTACTTTTTTGAAAAGGTTTTCCACCTTGAAAAGGTTTCCCTCCGAAACGACCCGGAGGCCTTGATCCCTGAAAACGGCTACCATGTCTTTTAAACCCCCGATTGCCGGAAAAGGAGGAAGAGTTGCGCTTTTGCATAAAAAATTGAGTTGCGAAATTAAACTGGATGCTTCCCATAAGAGGAGAAGCTAGAGCCAGCTTAAATTTTCAAGAAAAGCTTACTCTACAATCCTTATTAAATTTCTAAAATAAAGCGGCTAAAATTTACAATATTATTCGAGACATGTCAAATATTTTGTAAAAATAAACGCCTCAATACTCGTCGTAATCCTTTCCATAGTGTTGTATTTTCTGCTATGTCATCTCTTAAAAATGGGTGTCGGCACTTTAAAGATGTGGAGAGTGTTTTTCGAACCCTAAAGTGCCATTTTAAAATTGTGGATAGGATTTTTAAAACTATGGAGAAGCAAATTTAAAGGGTGAAGACTCATTCTGAAATGTTGGACACGGATTTTAAAAGGATAAATGACCATTATAAAGTTATGGATAGCGTATATTTTTTGTGATCCGTGTTTTTGAAACGTAGGGGAAGGATGAAAAAATTATGGATTGCTTCCGTTCTTCCATACACCGGGAGACAAGTTTTAAGAATGACCCTTCTTGAGGGAGAAGGGTGTTGCCAAAAAGTAAATAATATGTTAAAATGAAAAGATATGAACAAAAATTCTTTAAAACCAACATTCTATGGAAAACAAAAAGAAAAAAATAGCACTCGGAGTACTGGCAGTCTTGGTTCTCGGAGGGCTTGTCACATCAGCCCTCATGTTGCGCCAGGGATCCGTATTAAAAGGACAGCTGGGAGGCCAAAATGGACAGCCCTATATAGCGGTAGAAGAACAGGGGCCTTTCGATGTAGCCGAAAGTTCTGCCATGACCGTTCATTTTTATGTGCCGGATGATTTTGTAAAGGGTAACATCAGTCTTGTAAATAAAGATGATCCTTCCAAAATCGTGTCTTTTTTCGAATTGGAAAAAGGGCAAAATGATTATCCCAACTTCGTAAATGGTCCCATGACAGTAGAAGTTGACGATGCAAAGGAGTATTTTTTTCATTACACCTTACCAGCGGTTTATCAGGATGAAAGCCCTATAGTGTCCGGGCCGGATGAGAAAGTGCTTCTCATGTTCACCTTCAGTTTTGAAACAGCAGGTATGGGTCTAAATCCACCCCTAAATTCTGAGGGATTTGGAGTAATTAATACCCTCTCACAGCCAAAAATTAACGCATTACCTGACACCGTAGATCTCTTGGAAAATAACCTGATAAATGTAACTTTTGGAGTGCCGCAAAATGCAGTATCGGCCACCATAGAACTATATCCCGAATCAGATCCGACAAGAAAAGTAAAAACCTTTGAACTCACTTATGCTGACAAGAAGCCGACATTTGTAAAGGAAGAAGACGCCAAAATCGAACTTAAAGATCAAGGGAATGGTACCTATCTTTTTACCTATGAAATTCCAAATCTTGCATTAGATAAAAAGCCACTTGAAAGTGGAAAATATGTTTTCACTCTTGCCTATACAACTTCCCTTCAAGCTTTAATTCCGCCCCTTACCTCATTGCCAATAATGGTAAAGGTACCGGAAGTAAATAATGATGATACGGCGGTTATCCCGTTAGAAAATATAACTCTTCCTGACAATAAGGTAACTCCACCGGAGGAAAACAAGAACCATTCGGTCGTCTATGTTGAAGCTCCAAATACCCATTCGTCGCCACCTTCAACGGTGACCCCTCCAACTGATACGAAACCTTCCGTCGTAAAACCTACGCCACCCGTAACAGCTCCGAAGAAAGAAGAAACTCCTGCTCCAGAATTGAACTGTGGAGGATTTATTGACAGTGAAAAACTGACGGAAGAGGAATGCCGACTCGGTGAATTAATGAAAGAAAAGGGAATTTTCACGAGCCATACCTTCCGTCCGAAAGAAAAAGTGAAAAGATATGAAGCAGCCCTCCTGGTAACGAGAACTTTTAACCTCAATAGCAAATGTGTTGCTGGTATTTTAAATACATATGTTGATATAGATTTCAAAGCTCCTTATTTTGAAGAGCTTTGTGCCGCCAAAAGTGCCGGAGTCGTCAAAGGCTATGAGCAAGATCCGGAAAACCCGGTACTTTTACCTTCAAAAGAGGTGAGCTTTCGAGAATTCTCACGTATGGTGACCAATGGATATATTGCTTCCCAAAAAGGAAAAGCTCCACGAACCTATGATGCAGTGGCAAGAGAATTGGGTTTTGAAGTGAGTGAACCCAACAACTGGTTTGGTTATGCCTTCCAATTTTGGTTTAACCATAACCTTACGACAGTTGATGAAATGAAAACGATTGATTTCGATATGGGCATGTCACGCTTTCAAATTGCAAAATTTCTTAGCCGAACATTAGAAGACCTGAAGTAGTCGAAAATTTTAACCTATAAAAAGGAGGAAGCATTACCACTTCCTCTTTTTTATGTAAAAATTCTTGATTCTTACATAAAAATCCATTACGAATGATGGGTATAAATTTTTATGCTAATAACTCAAAATCTCTGCTTCGACCATTACGGTCAACACCTTTTTGAAGGAGTGAATATATCTCTCGATAGTGCGGCAAAAAAACGCGTGGCCATTGTCGGGAAAAACGGTTGCGGAAAATCGAGTCTTTTAAAACTGCTCGTGCAGGAGAATGAGCCGACCGAAGGAAGTGTCAAATGTTCTCATGAAGTCATCGGCTACTTAAAACAGGAACCGGATTTCGGCGATGAAGAAAAAACGGTAGGCATTTTTTTGGAAAGCAAACTAGAAGAGGAATGGATGACCTACAAAATAGAAATGGTATTGGAGGAAGTGAATCTTCCGAGCAATATTCAATTAACTCCTCTCAAAAGCCTCAGTGGAGGACAAAGAATGAGAGTGGCTTTGGCCGAACTTCTCATGAAGGAGCCAACGATAGTGCTTCTGGATGAACCAACGAACCATTTGGACGCTCAATCTATTGAATGGCTCACAGATTTTTTACAGAAATTTAGTGGAACGGTCGCTTTCGTATCTCACGATAGGCATTTCATAAATCAAGTGGCAAATCAAATCTGGGAAATAACGGCGGAAAAAAACGTTGAAGTATATGGATGTCGATATGATCAATTTCTTATTGAACGATACGAAAACTATCTTAAAAAATTAGCGGCGTTCGAGTTGAGTCAGCGTGAAATGAAAGAGCTTCAAGATTGGCTGAGAGAAAATGCAAATAATCCAAAATATAAATTCACGGCCACCGTTGCCCAGCGCAAAAAAGCATTGGAGCGTATGGAAACCAAGGCAGCTCCTGAACCTATTGCTGATCCCCGTGTCAAAATACCCGATCTTAATAAAGATCAACAGGGATCTATTCTTACTCTTCGAATTAAAGAAAAAAAGTTTAAAGATCAAACCATTCTTAAAAATCTTGAATGCAAAATACGGGCAGGGGAAAGAGTTCTCATTACTGGACCCAATGGTTCTGGAAAAACGACGCTTCTGCGTATTCTCGCAGGAAAAGACAAGGAGTTTGAGGGGCAGCTGGTTATGAAACAAAACCTGCAAATTGGTTATTTGAGCCAGTTTTGCCAGTTGGATCTGGAGGAAACCGTCATAGACCAGTTTTCAGCGAGAACTAAAGTAGAATACACCCTCTGTCGAAGTATCTTAGCGAAATATCTTTTTCCGGCAGAGTACATGGAAGAAAAAATAAAACATCTCAGTTTTGGTCAACAGCGTCGTCTAGAGCTTTGTATTTTATTGGCAAATAACCCTGATCTTCTTCTTTTGGATGAACCGACAAACCATCTCGACATCTTCCTCCGCGAAGATCTGGAAAACTTTCTTATTCAGCAGGAAGTGGCTATGGCCATCATTTCACACGATAAATACTTTCTCGACAAACTTAAAATAGAAAATGTTATAACCCTTTAAAAATGTATGGGAAAGAAAAAAATACTGCACCCTTGGGGCATAGTATATATCCTTAAATGCCGTGATAACTCATTATATACGGGAAGCACGGTTAATTTAAAAAAAAGAGTCCATCAGCATAATGCTTTAAAATCAGGTGCTCGGTATACTAAATCGAAAAGGCCGGTACAGCTGGTATACAGTGAAACATATCCAACTCTTCAGCAGGCGAAAAAAAGAGAATACGAAATAAAACAACTTAAACGAAAAGATAAACTTACGCTCATAAATTCAACCGGTGTGCAACTATAGATTTTTAAAAATAACTTCGGAAAGAATTGTGATAAAGAAAATTAAAGAAAAATGTAATATTCCTGAGTTTATAAATGAAATCCATGAAATCTTCTAAAGAAAATTTCAGCCTCCTTTTAAAAAAATATTTTGGATATGATACTTTTCGCCCTCTTCAGGAGGAAATTATAAGTAATGTGGCGGATCGAAAAGACACACTCGTTATTATGCCGACAGGAGGTGGAAAGTCCCTCTGCTATCAATTACCGGCGATTCAGTTGGAGGGAGTGACGCTGGTAGTTTCTCCCCTTATCGCTTTGATGAAAGATCAGGTGGATGCTTTAAAGGCAAATGGTATAGCGGCAGAATTTATCAACAGTTCACTCTCATTAGAATCAATGCTCGCTATTCAAAAAATGGTGCAAAATGGGAAAGTAAAAATCCTATATGTCGCTCCGGAACGTTTAGCGGTTGAAGCTTTTCAAGGTTTTTTGAAGACAATCAAGCTTCAACTTATAGCGATCGATGAAGCGCATTGTATTTCGGAGTGGGGACACGATTTTCGCCCTGAATATCGAAATTTAAGAAAACTTCGGGAACTATTTCTCGATGTCCCCATTATTGCTTTGACAGCGACAGCAACGCAAAAAGTACAGAGAGATATTATTGATCAATTAGCATTACAAAAAGCGAAAATATTTTCACGGAGTTTTAATCGTGAAAATCTGACATATCTTATCCAACCTAAAAACGGAGTCTTCGATCAATTAAAAACTCTTCTGGAAAAACACAGAAACGAATCGGTAATCATTTACTGTTCATCGAGAAAAGCAACGGAAGAACTGGCCGAAGATCTTCGCGATGAAAAGTTTCAGGCGCGTCCTTATCATGCTGGTTTGGATCAAGAAACCAGAACTCTCACGCAGGAGAAATTTATCCGGGATGAAATATCTATCATCGTGGCAACCATTGCCTTTGGCATGGGAATTGATAAGCCGGATGTTCGTTTGGTTGTTCATTATGATATTCCCAAAAGCTTAGAGGGCTACTATCAGGAAACAGGACGTGCTGGGCGCGACAGCTTGCCGAGTGAATGCGTTCTTTTTTACTCTTACGGAGACAAAATGAAACAGGACTATTTTATACGGCAAATTTCAAAAGAGGCGGAACGAATGATGGCAGAGCAAAAATTGGACCAGGTCATCGAATTTTGTGAATTGCAGCATTGCCGAAGAGAGTATCTTTTAAAATATTTTGGTGAAAATTGGTCGAAAGAAAATTGCGGGAGTTGTGATTTTTGCCTCAATCCAATAGAAGAATTTGATGCGACAGATATTACCTATAAGATTTTGTCCACCATACTCCGTACCGGTGAACATTTTGGAATAATCCACATTATAGATATCTTAATGGGAAAAAAAAATAAAAAAATTGAAATGCAAAACCATCACCTTCTTCCAGTTTTCGGCATAGAAAAAAAAATCTCTAAAGAAGAAATTCGCCATGTCATTCATGTTTTGATTTCACGAAATTTTCTTATGAAAAATTCGGGGCAATATCCTACCATCAAGGTGAGTTCGAATGGAAAAGAGTTATTGAAATATCGACAAAAAATATATCTTCCAAAACAAAAAAGTGACCCTGCTCCACCTACGGAAAAAAATAAGAAAGAGCAGGAGTTTGACCTTCATTTGTTTGAAGAATTAAGGAAACTCCGAAAACGGATAGCCGATGAAAAAAACGTACCTTCCTTCATAATTTTCAGCGATGTCTCACTTCATGAAATGGCGTATTATTATCCTAAGTCCCTTGAAAGTTTTCAAAATATATCGGGAGTGGGAGCTATGAAACTCGCTCATTTTGGGAAACAATTTTTGGAAGTTATAGAGGTCTATGCCGAAAAAAACGGGAAAGAAGAAAAGCCGATCCCATCTCGTCAAAAAAATAAAAATAAAACGTAATTCATTTTTCTTCTTTCTATTCACCTTTCAAATCACGTGAAAATGCGTTAGGTTAAAGTTCGTCTCACTCCTTACCCTCTCTATGAATCCACATGAAACCATTATCAGCTTTGACCATGTCTCTTTTGAATACGTCCATAACAAACCCCTATTAAATGAAGCGAGTTTTTCCGTTCGAAAAGGGATGAAGGTGACGGTTATGGGACAAAATGGAGCTGGTAAAAGTACGATTTTCAAACTGATTGCCGGGACTTTAAAAGCTCAAGCGGGATCGGTGAATGTTGTCCCAAGACTTACTATTGCCACAGCTCATCAGGTAATGCATGCCGCCGACAAGAAATTGTCAGTAGAACAGTTTTTTCAAAACTGTTTCAAAGAAAAAATGTACGACATCGGACGAAGAATCGACGAAATTTTGGAAGTAGTAAATCTTCATGCTCCTCACGATAAGATAATCCAGTCTTTTTCAGGTGGGCAGCAGGCACGATTATTGTTGGCTGCCGCTTTAATCCAGGATCCTGATTTACTTCTTTTAGATGAGCCGACAAATAATCTCGATAAAGCTGGTATTGAACATCTCACGGATTTTCTTATCCATTATGAAAAAACCTGTATGGTCATTTCTCATGATGAAGATTTTTTAAATGCCTTTACGGAAGGAGTGCTCTATTTAGATAGTCATACCCACAAAGTCGAACAGTATGGAGGCAATTATTTCAACGTAGTGGCAGAAATCGAGGCCAGAATAGAAAAAGAAAATAGAAAAAATGCTCAGCTGGCAAAAGGAATTCAGGAAAATAAGGAAAAAGCTAATTTTTTTGCCCATAAAGGAGGAAAATTAAGATTAGTAGCGAAACGCATGCGTGAAAAAATCGAAGAATTCGAAGAAAATAAAGTGGAAGTGCGGAGAGAAGATAAGCCCATTCGAAATTTTGTTATTCCCGCGCAAGAAAATCTTGGTGGAGAGATAGTAAAAATATCGACCATCATGGCCATAAAAGACCATAAGCCGCAAATAAAAAAAGTAAAAGTCGTTGTGCGTAAAAATCAACATCTCTTACTGAGCGGACCTAACGGCATTGGGAAAAGTACCCTGCTGGAAACATTGGCTCGAGCCGCTAATGAAGGAAATGCCGTAGATTTGCTGCCAAATGATCACATCCCGAAAGAAGCGACAAAAGGTATCGTCGTTGATGCCGATGTTCGAGTGGGCTATTACCGACAAGATTTTTCCACCCTTAATTTCGATGACACCGTATACCAATCACTTCAGAAAGCTATGAAATTGTCCGGTGATGGAATTGATGAGCAACGTCTGCGATCAGTCGGTGCAGGATTCCTTATAACAAAGGAAAATATTTATAGTAAAATAGGGACTCTTTCTGAAGGGCAAAAAGGATTAGTGGCCTTTGCTAGCCTTGTTCTATTAAAGCCGGGTCTTCTTATTTTAGATGAACCGACAAATCATATTAACTTCCGACATCTTCCCATCATTGCCTCGGCCCTGAATTCCTATGAAGGAGCAATGATTCTTGTATCACATGTTCCAGAATTTGTGACACAAATCCGGATTGATGAGATTTTAGATCTTAATAAGCCTTGAATTTTAGAAGAAAATACTTCTTCTGATATCAACTTTTTTCAAAGAGCAGGAGCTGAAAATCAGCAGTAACATTCAACGTGTTAATTTTTTCCAGAACCATCTTCTTTTCAGCAGAAATATGCCAATAATAAGGAGTCATGGCTATTAAACTCATAATATCTTGATTATTTCTTAACCGCATTTCATATCGAAGCTCTAAATTCTGAATAAGATGGGCCTTGGCTCCAAAATGTTCCGGCAAATCGGAAGATTTCCCCTGAAGCTTAAAAGTATCATAAATTAAAGATCCTAATTCCTGAAGATGAGAGGAGCCAGGACGTACCAGTAAAATAAAACCCCGTGGTTTAAGCACTCGTAATATTTCCTCCGAATCAAAGGGTGAAAAAATAGAAAAAATGATATCGAAAGATTCGTTCAAATAAGGGAAATCAAAGGCGCTCCCCACGCAAAATTCGATGGAAGAAGAATTTTTAGAAGCTTTCAAAATGGCAGGCTTCGAAATATCGATGCCCCAGAAATGTACAAAGTTGTTAGAAGGCAGACGGGTAAAGTTTTTTTTAAAATACTGACTGTAACTTCCGACGCCGCATCCAGAGTCCAAAATATGGTAAGGTACAATATCTTTCTCATTCCTATGCGCAGTCAAAGACATAAGAATATTCTGCATTTTATCTGATAAAGGATGGTAATATTCTTTATCCAAAAAAAGCTTTCTTTGTTCTACCATAAAGTGGTTATCGCCCGGATTTTTACTTTTTTTATGGTGCGATAAAAGAAAATTAACGTACCCTTCCCGTGCAATGTCATAGGTATGTCTTTGTTGGCAGATAAAGCTTTGATCCACTTTCTCGAGGGGATGATGACATACAGGGCAACGATAGAGAAATTTCATTGAATAAAAGAAAGAACTTTCAATCTTAGGATACGCAAACAAAAGAAATGTTGCTACCTAAAGATGAAAATAAAAATGACGAAAAAGCCTCAAAGGTCATTTCGTCATTATTATTGTTTTGTGGAATTAGCATTCACGATAAAATGGGACAACCCCGGTTGTTTGAGTACTTCCGGAAAGTTGAGCTTGTATTTCAGAACGGCCACAGGGTAGCTGAATGGTATTGACTCCCATATAAGGTTCCCCCTCAACGATTATTGATGAACTATTAACAAGATATTGATGAGCATTACTTGTTTCCGGTTGTACGATGAGGTCAAAATTATTTTCCTGCTCAAGAGCAACGTTGTCAGTTCCAGAAATAGGACTCATTCGTGCGACCTCAAAAAGTAAAATCGATGGAAACTCGCTTGAAATGGACCTGTAGAGGCATAAAGTCGACTGATGAGGATCAAAATGACAAGCCACCTTTTCTATCGTTGTGGAATCATTCCTGCTATTTTCGCTTTGATTTGTTGGTCGGTACTGTGTATTGCCTTGCAAAATAAGATGGGCATTTGCAAGTCCGAATCCAAAAACGATGAACCCGGCGAGAAAAATCCCGACATAATTTTTAAAATGATACATAAGATATAGTTAAGAATACTTAAGCATAATCGTATGAATAAAATTTGTTAATTAAAGTAAGTCTGAAAAAGTGGGAAGAAGTGAAAAACCATTGATACTCAATAAAAAATAATTTCAATTTTATGTCTGAAATAGTCCTACATTTTTTATGTAGCTGCTTTTCCAGTGTTGTGTAATACCTTGCTATCTTTAAAATTTTTTCAGTTCTGTCGTATTCCTCCTCCAACTGATAGATTAATTTTGTTGTAAACAAATCTACATAAATAAAAGCTTAATAATATGGCATAAGAAAGAGTTTCTGATTTTGACTCTAGAACATAAGAGAAAGGATGTATTTGTAAGCGGCAGTATTTAAATAAACAATAAAACTACCATTATTTAACGTGCCGAAGGAAATGATTTTACTTAATCGCAGGCAGCAATGAACTATGAACACTTATCTTTCCTATTTACTTATTTATTATAGTTTTTATCTAGCCAATGCAATTTTAATATTAATATTGCAAAGAATATTTTTCAGGAAGTTGTCGTCGTCTCTTGAACTGTTAATACTGTTTTCATCTTTTTTAGTCAGCGGAAATATAATTTTACTTGCAAAAAACCATCAATCATTCTTTTTTTTAAATGTAATAATCGATATTTTTATCATTCTGATAACGAAAGCAATTTTCAAAAGGCACTCGTACGTGGGACTAAACTTTTACTTGGCTAGTTGTGTAATGCCTTTAATGGCGACATTGTGGAGCCTATTTTTCATCCTATCTTTATCGATAAGCTTAATAACGAAGGTAATCTTGTTAATGTCGATCCCATTAATAGTAGTAACTTTTCCTTCAAGTATTTTACAAATATTCGAAAAATATGATGTGCTATGCAGAAGAAAATGGGAAAGACCACGCTCAGATTTTCCATTAAAGGCAAGATATTACTGCCCCAGAATATCGTTACACGTGCCAACGTATAGTGAACCACCAGCTATTGTTAGACGCACTCTGGATAAGCTTTCAAAGCTTGATTACTCTAATTATGAAGTAATAGTAATTGATAATAATACGAAAGATAAAAAACTTTGGGCACCGATACAAAAATATTGTAAAAAATTAGGAGAAAATTTCAGATTTATTCATGTCGATAATCTAAAAGGAGCAAAAGGAGGAGCTCTTAACCTGGCCCTTCAATATACCGATCCTGCCGCAGAAATAGTTGGAGTGATAGATGCAGATTATCAGGCTGATAGGCAATTTCTGAAAGCTTTAGTAGGTTATTTTGAAAATCCGAAAATGGGATTCGTACAAACTCCGCACGATTATCGCAATTGGAAGAAAAATCTTTTTCTAACAATGTGTTACTGGGAATATCGACTTTTTTTTCACACTACTCTACTAGCACTTAATGAACAAGATGCTGCTTTAACGGTTGGGACCATGTGCCTGATACGTAAAAAGGCTCTTCAAGAAGCAGGAAAATGGTCCGAATGGTGTGTGACAGAAGATTCTGAATTGGCAATTCGGATTCATGATAGAGGATATACTTCGGTATATGTCGATAAAACATATGGGCGCGGTCTTATACCCGATACCTTCGAAGGTTATAAAAAACAACGATATAGATGGACCGCAGGCCCTGTGCAGGAGTTCCAGCACCATGGTAAGCATCTCCTCGGAATGACAAAAAAAAAATCAAAACTCTCGTTGTTACAAAAAATATATCATTTGAATCATGGAGTAGAAAATGCGCTCATAGCTTTAAACATACCACTCCTGATAATAGGATTATTAACTATTATTTCTATGGTTTTACACCATGAAATTATTCATGTCCCTTTTGAACTATGGCTAGGTACGACGATAGTGTTAATCGCTGGTATTATCTTAGATTTTTTTGTTTACCAAAAAGTAGTACAAGCTGATTGGAAAGCGATAATTGGAAAAAATATTGCAAGTAAAGCTTTAAATCATACCATCACCTATTCTGCTTTCCGCACCTTCCTTACCGGCAATGCCGTATGGAATAGAACAAGTAAATTTAAGTCGACGCATAGCTATAAAGCTGCTTTATTTTCGACAAAAGAGGAGACGATAATAGGTTTATCTTTGATGACATTTGTCATTTTTGTCATAAAAATTTTCCCTTATCCTGGCTTAACATTCATGTTTTTAATAGGTGTCGGATACAAAAGTTTAGATTATCTCGCTGCCCCCTTAATGGCAATGGTAAGCGTATGGTCACAAAAAAATATCTTATTTAATAAAAAATATAATAAACAACAAAAATAAAACATAAAAACTGCCCAGTATTATGAAGGTAATATGGAGCGGGTGAGGGGAATCGAACCCCTGTCTTCAGCTTGGAAAGCTGTCATAATACCATTATACTACACCCGCACGAAAACTTAATTGAAAAGGCGACTTCGTTTATATCATAAAAAAAAACGAGAAGCCAGTTTTTTTATAAAGATTTGTTGAACTTAACGAACGTATGCTAGAATGAGCGCAATTTATTCCATTTTTTATGGCAACAGACCCGAACGATGCACAAAAAAAAGAAAGCGAAACCTTAGAAGTGGAAGAAACAATAGGAAAAAATACGAAAATAAAGGTCATAGGGGCTTTCTTATTGGTAGCAATAGCGGCAGGAATAGCAATATGGATACAACAACCAACCGATATTAAAACTGACGTTTTAGCTGATAAAAATACGGAAAACCTTAGCCAAAACAATGATGCTGCAACTCTTAATTTCACCCAAGAGGTGGCGATAGTAGATTTTGCTTTTACTCCAGCGAGTCTAACGCTTAAAAAGGGAACAGCCGTTAATTGGACGAATAAAGATGCGGTTCCTCATACGGTTACTAGTGAAAAATTTAGTAGCAAGACCTTGAATCCCGGTGAAAGCTTTCAATATACGTTCAATGAAGAAGGAACTTTTGAATATTCCTGCACATTTCATCCACAAATGAAAGGAACCATCATAGTGACAGCCGAAGAATCTTCATCGGTTACTGCTCAAGACCAACAAAATAATGCGATCACGACTTCAACACCCGCAGAAGCTGATAAAACATTAATTTCCGATTCTGCCTCAGCCCAAAATACTGGGGCTGTTGTGGATGAAGCGGTTATCGCAGACATAGAGAATCCTCAAACAAACCCTTCAACATTATCGGTCAATAGTAATGATCTCCTCAATGATCAAACACTAGAGAAAATACTTTCAACGGCGAGTCCAAATGTAGATGACACTCCCTTAAAAGGAGCCGCTTTAAAAACGGAGGAGCAGAATATTACAAAATCTGGTCCCGAGCACATCATCTATTTTCTCATAGGATTGTTGATTTTACATAGAATTTTAAACAGACAGAAAAAGAGAGCATAAGGCTCGTTAGCAGTATCAAATAAACATAGTAATAAAAAAAGAGCCCCATCTCATCATTTTCATGGAATTTATCAGTCGTTCCATTGCCCAGTTCATACTTTTTATCGCTTCCCAAACCGAAGCGCTCTGGCAAAACATAATACTTCTCAATGTCAGTTACCCTCAGGTAATTTTGGATATTCTTCTAGTATCCATTTTTTTCTATTATGTGTTTGTATGGATTCGGGGAACCCGTGCCGCTCAAATACTCATTGGATTAAGTATTGTCGCGGTAGTATTTTTTGTCAGCAGGATATTGGAACTGGTAACCTTAGAATGGCTTCTCGATAGATTTTTAACGGTACTCCTCGTAGCGATACCAGTCCTTTTTCAACAGGAATTGCGTATGGGACTCGAAAGATTAGGAAATACGAAATTTGAAATTAGGCAAAAAGAAAAATCAATAGATTGGATCGTGACACAACTGGTGATGGCATGTGAAATACTCGCAAAAAAAAAGCAGGGAGCCCTGATAGTTTTACGTCATATGAATGGATTGCGGGAATACGTTGAAACAGGAATTCCATTAGATGCAAAAATTTCAAAAGAGATAGTACTCTCCATTTTTAACCATAGCTCTCCCCTTCATGATGGAGCAATAATTATTGACGAAGGAAAAATAAAAGCGGCATCTTGTTTATTACCACATGCACTCAAGAGCGAATTAGTAGGAGTCGGGACTCGCCACAAAGCAGCTGTCGGACTTTCAGAGCTAACAGATGCAGGGATTATAGTAGTATCGGAAGAAAAGGGAGTTATTTCCTTCGCCTCGAAAGGATTACTGAAAGAAAATATAAATTCCGACACCTTACGCAAAATGATTATCGAGATACTTCAGCCGCCTAAAAAGAAAAAAAAGTTGAAACCGCACCCCCATTTTGTCACTAAAAGAAAAGAGGAGTAGAAATACAAACATCTCATTTTTTATGAAAAATATTTTCCACAATTGGCATTTAAAACTGCTTTCACTATTAACCGCCATAGTTTTATGGTTCTTCGTGGTAGGAAGTGAAAACACAGTGTATCGCTTTCCTCAATCAATCCAGATCGTTCCAACTAATATGAGCGATAATCTTGCCATTGCCGAACCCCTTCCTCCCATTACTGTTTATGTTAAGGCAAAGAAAGAGGTAATCGAAGCAATGACAGCCAGTGAAATACACATTGAATTAAATGCTTCAAAACTTTCTGTAGGCCCTCATGAAATTCCTTTAGTTGCAACTTTAAATAATCCACAAGCGGCTATTGTGAAAATAGAACCGAAAACAGTAAAAATAAGAGTGGTCCCTAAAACGGAAAAAGAGGTAGATATAAAGCTCGTCTGGCAAGGGAATCCGGCAAAAAATTTTGTTGTTAAAGAATTAAAATCAGAAGTTATAAAAGCAAAAATTACAGGGCCGGAAAACCTTTTATCTGACATTAAAGAAGTCGAAGGGGTATTTGTATTTAATGGAAGTGAAGAAAAGGATACGATTCAAAAAGTCCCGCTGACATTCCTTCAAGACCCTGAATTGGCGAAAGAAAATTTTGATATAGAACCTCAAGAAATTCAGGTAAACGCCATAATAGTTCCCGCAGAATTGACCAAGTCAATTCCGATTACCCCAGAATTTATAAACATGGAAAATCAAGAAAAATTCCTTTCGAAACTTCTTACTACACCATCAACATTAAATATTACCGGCGTGGCAGAAGCCATGGCTGGTATTGAAAGTATTACAACAGTTCCTTTGGAAATAAATAATTTTGAAAATGGCACTCTAACGGCCCAACTGAAGCTTCCTCCAAATGTCGAAGTTGAGGGAGGTGTTGAAAAAGTGCAGCTTGCCCTTCCGGAAAATTATGCCATCCGAGAGTTACAGGCGAGATTTGTTATTACCAGACAAGGAAATCCCGTCATACAATCAATCGAGCCAGCTAGTGCAAAAGTTAAACTTTTTGGATTACAAACAGTTTTAGATAAGCTGGATGGAAGAAGTATTACCGTTAATATTAATGGGGAAAAAGCCGAAGGATCAGTTGCAAATATTCAGGCAGCAGATATTATTGTTCCGCCCTCACTTCAAGTTTTAGAGTATGAGCCGAAACAGGTAAAACTAGTAAGGTAAGGGCGAAAAACAGTATATTATCATTTCAATTTTAAAATATGAAGATCGGAATTGTCGGTTTACCAAATGTCGGTAAATCCACACTCTTTAATGCCCTGACAAGAACAAAATCAGCTCGAGCAGCTAACTATCCTTTTTGTACTATTGATCCGAACGTGGGTATAGTAGAGGTTCCGGATGAGCGTCTGCAAAAACTTAAAGTGGTGGTGAAGACAGAAGTAATTATTCCCGCTATTGTTGAGTTCGTTGATATAGCCGGACTTGTTAAAGGAGCAAGCACGGGAGAAGGACTCGGTAATCAATTTCTTGCTCATATTCGCGAATGTGATGCCATTGCGCAGGTTCTTCGTTTTTTTCATGACAACAATATCACCCATGTTCACGATAGCGTTGATCCGCTTCGTGATAAAGAAATCATCGAAACCGAACTTATTTTGGCTGATCTCCAGACCGTACAAAAGCGTTTGGCAAAAGCACAAAGTGAAGCAAAGTCTGGTGACAAGAAAAAAAAAGAGTATGCGGATATAGTGGCAAAAGTTGAACAGGCACTTACAAAAGGAGAAAAAGTGATAGACCTTCCATTAACAATGGAAGAAAAAGAAGCTATTCATGATCTTCACCTTTTGACCGCGAAGCCCATCCTTTATATAGCCAATGTTCATGAAAACGAAATAGCAGAACTAAAAATACAAGATTTAGCTTCAGTTATTAAGCTTTCCGCAAAACAAAAGCTGATCCCTATTTCTGCCAAAATAGAAGAAGAATTGGGAGGTCTTCCTGCCGAAGAGGCAAAACTTTTCTTGCAAGAGCTGGGAATGAAGGAAACGGGCCTCAATAGCTTAATAAAAGCAGCTTATGAAACCTTGGGACTTATCACCTACTTTACAGCCGGAGTCAAAGAGGTTCGAGCATGGACCATTCATAAAGGAGATACGGCTCCGAAAGCAGCGGGAGTGATCCATACTGACTTTGAAAAAGGATTTATTCGTGCGGAAGTTGTTCTTTCAGAAGATCTCATACAGTATGGAGGAGAGCAGGGTGCCAGGGAGAAAGGTGTTATGCGGACAGAAGGGAAAGAGTACGTAGTCCAGGATGGAGATGTTATGCATTTCTTTTTTTCTTCCTAGCATGGAAATAATTCCTGCCCTTTATATTTACAGGGGACGTTGCGTGGCATTCTATAAAAGCCATAGTGAACAAAAAGAAGTATAT
This sequence comes from uncultured Candidatus Peribacteria bacterium, assembly GCA_964435355.1. Taxonomy (GTDB): domain Bacteria; phylum Patescibacteriota; class Gracilibacteria; order UBA1369; family UBA1369; genus CAYSYL01. The sequence goes on from CAYSYL010000009.1 coordinate 27,790, forward strand.
CCCAAAAGCCCGCTTAACTATGGACGGGAGTTTGAACGCCAAGGCGCCCAACGGCTTTATGTTGTCGAATTGGATGGAAAAGCAACGAACGAGTTCCAGCAACAAACTTTCATAAGAGAATTAACCAATGCTTTAAAAATACCGGTATATTTGGAGGCGGGATTTAAAACCATCGAAGAAATTGATAAAGGGTTTGAGTCGGGAGCGACTTTTATTGTCCTTCGTTCTCCTCAGGAAGCCATTGTAAGAACGGCAATCAAAAAATATGGTGCTGAAAAAATAGTGGTTCAAATTCAAGCGAAAGGTCCAAACCTTATCCAGGTGCTGCCGGAAAACATGAAAAAAAATGGTTCACAGTCCTTCGAAAAAGATATCGTCGATTATGCTGAAAATTTAATGGCGTGGGGAGTCCAATCGATAGTTTATAAAGATGAACGCAGTGAAGGGACACTCATTCATCCTAATTATGATGAAGTTGATAGATTATGCCTTATTACTGGTAGTAATTCAAAAATTTACGTCGCAGGAGGAATTGGAGACGTCAAACATCTCAAACTCTTACAAAAAATTGGGGCTGCCGGAGCCATAATAGGAAAAGCTTTATACGAAGGGTTGCTTACCCTTCACGAAGCAAAAGAAGCGGTACGTTAAGACTATTCAAGACGCTTGCGATAATTGATATATTCTACGGTTAAATAAGCATATCCCAGGAAGAAAAGTCCTAACATGAAAATCCAATTAAAATTTATCTGGAAAAAATAAATCTCCCCGAAGAGACTTATCATGGCGAACGTCGTCAAAAGATAGGTGGTCACCCAAAAACTTTTTGTTTCTCCTACCTCGGGAAAACTTCGCTGAGTGAGACTTTTAAGAGAAAATATTAATATAAAAAGCATCAAAATGCCAGTGTAATTAATAAGGATTGGAACCGCAGGATGCCACTTGGCATCGGACGAAAAACTTCTGACTGAATTAACAATGAAAGGATGGGCGCCCCATAAAAAAAGAGTAAAAATAGAAGCAATGATAAACTGCAGCTTCTTTTGCCAGAAGAGACGTTCAACCCGTTTGATACCTTCGATTTGTTCTAAATTTTCAAAAACTTGAGAAATTTGTGAGAAATTGAAAACTTCTATTGTTTGTTCGCAAATAAAATTTCCGGTAAGCCAAGAAATATAGGTTTTTGTTTTAAGAACATTTAAATGAAGATCGGACATTATCTGTAAAATTTCCCTTAATTGGCCAACGCCATCTTTACTGACAACTTTAATAGATACGAGAATGCTCTTTTTTTCTTTGTTGGAGCCAATATAACCGCGAAGACGTCTCGTATTGCGTGTATTCTCCGGATAAAGTTCATTCATTAATTCAAGGGAACTTAGTTTTCCTTCGGCAATGGCTACGAAGGATTCGTCTAAATTTTTATATTGAGGCATATGCTTTGAAACAAGTCGCCACTTTTTCTGTGGAATATTTTTGATTAAGCCCAGACC
>CAYSYL010000010.1:0-28296 GCA_964435355.1 uncultured Candidatus Peribacteria bacterium
CCGTAGGGAGGATGGTCTACCTTATGATGTCGATCTTTGCTGAAAAATCTTATATCGTGAATGGCGATGAAGATTTTTTTATCTTCAATGGCACGTTTAATAATGCTTTGACTCAAATAGGAATCAAATATTTCCGGGAAAATGGTTAACAGGTCAAAACGGACCATATTAGCGTTTGCTGAACTGCGGAGCACGGCGTGCGCGTTTGAGGCCCGGTTTCTTTCTTTCTTTCACACGGGCATCACGAGTCAGGAATCCAGCTTTTTTCAAAGTGGAACGGAAAGTATCATTGTAAATAAGGAGGGCGCGGGCAATTCCATGTCGGATAGCTTCTGCCTGAGCGTTCATACCGCCACCCAGGACTTTTACGATAATATCGAAATCTTTATTAGCTCCTACCATTTTAAGGGGAGAAGTAATGATTCCTGGAGCAATCAATGTTTTGAAATAATCGTTCATCGGACGATCGTTGATAGTTATTACTCCTTTTCCTTTTGGAACGAGTTTAACGCGTGCGATCGCTGTCTTTCTTTTCCCAGCGGCATAATAATACTCCTGGAGAGACTCGGTCTTTGTGATTCCACTTTCGATTGTTTTTTTAGTTGCCATAGTAAATATTAGTAAACTTTTTAAATATCAAAAACTTTAGGTTCTTGGGCTTTATGTTTGTGCTCTCCGCCTGAATAAATTTTCAGTTTTTGAAGAATATCTTTTTTCAATTTGTTGTGAGGAATCATTCCGGCTACGGCATTCCATAAAACTTTTTCTGGTTTCTCGTTGAGTAGTTTTCCCGCCGTCGTTGTTTTCAAGCCGTTTGGATATCGAGTATGGTAGTTGTAGGTTTTTTGCTCTTTTTTCATGCCACTTAAATGGATTTCTTTTGCATTGATAACGATGATGAAATCTCCGCAATCAATGTGAGGAGAAAAGGTCGGTTTATGTTTTCCCCGGAGTAATGCTGCTATGGTTGTTGCTACTTTTCCAAGGGTTTTTCCTTTTACGTCTATCAAAAGCCAATTATGTTGTACATCTACTACTTTTGGGGAATAAGTTTTTTTCTGCATATACTGAGGTGTGGGCATGAGCCACGTTATTAATGAGCCTTTCGGCGATTATACAAGTTCTATTTGTACCACTGGTGCTGCGTCTCCGGCGCGGAATCCGATTCGGGTTATGCGGGTAAATCCGCTCATTTTCTCTTTGTATCGTTTGATGATTTCATCCATCATCTTTCGGCAGCTCATTTCATTTTGAAGTATCTTCTGAACTTTTCTTAAAGCGACTCGTTTATTTTCTTCTTTTGCCGCATTGATGAGCTTATCCATGATGGGCTGGAGAGCTTTCGCTTTAGCCTCTGTTGTTTGTATCTTTTCATGTAAAACGAGAGAGGTGGCGAGATTCCCCATAAGTAACATACGTTTATCGCGGGGGAGTCCTAATTGTAATTTTTTAACTTGATGTCTCATAGTGAAGGGGTGTTATTCTTTAGAAAGGCTCATTCCTCGAGTGGAAAGTGCCGCAGCTACTTCTGTGAGTGCCTTTTTACCAAAACCACGGAGATTCGTCAATTTACTTTCAGTACATTTTGCCAATTGTTCTACTGATCCTATGCCTCCATTGATGAGAGCATTTAAAGTTCTTGGTGAAAATCCAAGTATTTCTATTGGAGTATAGGCTTCCTGAGAAGGTTTCGTCTTTTCTTCGGCTTGTTGTTTTTCAGCTATTTTTTTGAAATCACTCATGTAGGCCTCTTCCACGATGGCGTTTTCCTGATTGAAAAGACCGAAATAAGACTGGAGTATGTTTGACGCAAACTTTATAGCGTTTTCAGGAGAAATGGAGCCATCTGTCATTATTTCAATCGTCAATTTGTCCAAATTCGTCATTTGACCGACACGAGTTGCTTCTACGTCATAACGAACTTTTCTAACAGGGGAGAATATTCCGTCAAGAATAATCATTCCTGCTTCATTTTCTTCTTTTTGACGAATGGCAGCTGGTGAATATCCAACTCCTTTTTCTACCCGTAGTTCGATGTTGAGCTTAGCTCCTTTTTCAAGTGTCGTTATGTACTGGTCCGGGTTTAAAATTTCAACATCACTGGGACATTTGATATCTTTTGCTTTTACCACACCTTCTTTCGTTATTTGAAGTGTTAATCGTGAAGGTTCAGCTGTAGTCTTTTTAATTTTAAGGAGTTTGAGGTTAAGGTTTATATCTAGAACACTGTCCTTAACACCTTTAAGAGTTGAATATTCATGGCTGACTCCATCAATTTTAACTCCTGTAATGCAGGCACCAGGAAGAGAAGAGAGGAGTATGCGACGAAAGCTGTTTCCAAGCGTGGTTCCATAACCAGGAGGCAATGGACTTACGGTGAAAATAGCATGAAAATCGCTAATACGTTCCGTCTTTATTTTTGGAATGCCGATTTCGGCTTGAATCTGATGCATTCTGTGTGGGTGTTAAGAAATTTAATGGGCTGAACCTTCTGCTAAGGTTCAATTATTACTTGGAGTAGTACTCAACGATGAGGCTGGTTTGAAGGAACTGTTCCAAATCTGCTGGTTCCAACGCTCGGATCATTTCACCACTCATAACTTTATAGTCAGCTTTTATCCACTTAGCAGGAGCAAATTTTTGTTTATCAAGTCCCTCGAAAAGTGGAGATTTTTTCATTCGTTCAATTGGTTCGAATTTATCGCCAATTTTTACGTTAAAGGATGGTATGTTTACTTTTTTCCCATTTACCTTGAAGAGTCCGTGATTCACCATTTGGCGGGCCTGGGCTCTTGTTTTAGCAAAACCAGCCCGGTACACCACATTGTCAAAACGGCACTCGAGAAGTTTAAGCAAAGCATGAGCCGTAATGTCTTTTTGACTCGTAGCTTTTAAAAAGTAATTCGTCAATTGACGTTCAGTTATTCCAAAAAGACGTTTGAGTTTTTGCTTTTCACGGAGCTGGCGAGAATACTCGGAAGGTTTTGCCAAACTTCCTTTTTGACCATGCATACCCGGAACGTATCCTTTTTTACGAATCGCGCATTTTTCTCTGCCACAGAGACAAACTCCTTCTCTTCGGCATAAACGTGATTTTGGACCTATATATCGTGACATAATTTAAATAATTATAATGTATCGCTCAATGGTGCCAACTATACTCTTCTTGATTTTCTTGGACGGCAACCGTTATGGGGAACCGGAGTAATATCCGTAATAGATTCTATCGTTACCCCACCAGCCTGAACTCCACGGATAGCTTGATCGCGCCCATTTCCAGCCCCTTTAATGAATACCTCTACCTTTTCCAATCCGAAAGCTTTTGCTTTCGTTACGGCGTTTTCAGCTGATACCTGGGCAGCATAGGGAGTGGCTTTTTTAGGGCCTTTGAAATTGTTAGCTCCGGCACTGCTCCAGCACAACACCTCCCCCTTCGAATCTGTAACGGTAATAATGGTGTTATTGAATGATGCTTGAATATAAACTCTTCCTTCAGTAACAATTCGACGCTTTGCTTTTTTCTTCGCTTTCACTTTTCCTTTCGCTTCAGGCTTGCTCTTTTCTGAACTTTTTACTTCAGATTTTTTACCGGTAGTTTCTATCTTCTTTTCTTCAGTTTTTGCTTCCGCCATAGTGTAAGTGATAAGTGTAAATATTTTATAGCTCTTATAATGAGCGAGAGGATATTATTTAGTAATTACTTTCTTATTAGCAACCGTCTTCTTCTTTCCTTTTCTCGTGCGGGCATTCTTTTTAGTTTTTTGACCGCGAACCGGCAAGCCTCGTCGATGACGATAGCCCCGGTACGTTCCAATTTCCTGCAATCGTTTAATATCCATCTGGATCTTTCTTCGCAAATCTCCTTCTACCGCCATCTTTTCAATTTTTTCGCGAAGACGTCCAATTTGCTCTTCATTCAAATTGCCGATTTTACTTAAAGGATCGATATTTAACTCTTTCAATATTTTTCGACTCAAACTTCTTCCGATTCCATATACAGCTGTCAAACCAATATCAACATTTTTTTCTTTTGGAAGATTTACTCCTGCTATGCGCGCCATTTTTTAATGATTACAAATTAATAATAATTGTTTTAGCGTTTTGTCGACCAATTATCCTTGTCGCTGCTTATGTTTCTTTGTCGGACATATAACACGAACAACTCTTTTTCGACGTATAACCTTGCATTTTTCACAGATTTTTTTTACCGATGATCGTACCTTCATAATTATTGTTATTATTATTTCTTGCAGTTTTCTGCTAATTTCCTTTTACTTCCGTTGAGGGTGGAACATCCGAACCCTTAGCCTCAGCCTGTACCGTTTCCGGCTTATTTATTATTGATTTGCGAGACCCATCCTCTTTATGCCTGAAGATAATACGTCCTTTTGTCAGATCATAAGGTGTCAACTCTACCGTCACTCGATCACCCGGCAAAATTCTGATGTGATTAATTCTCATTCGACCCGATATATGAGCAAGAATTTCACGTTCATCTTCCAACTGTACGCGGAATGTGGCGTTCGGGAGCGCTTCCATAACTACTCCCATCAGTTCGATGACCTCTTTTGCCATAGGTATTTTTAAGTGTTTTTTTGGCTTTCTGTCGAGATAAACTTACAAAATAGCAGATGGATTTTACATGACATTTTGTGTGAAAGCAACAGAATTTTTTAAAAACTATTTTCCGGTCGTTTTGTTAATATTTCACACCCTTTTTCCGTTATAAGAATCGTATGTTCGTATTGTGCCGCAAGTGATCCGTCCTTCGTTACAATCGTCCAATTATCTTTTAAAGTCGTTACTTCCGGTCGACCCATGGTGATAATCGGTTCAATGGCGATGGTCATTCCGGTTTGAAGGATGGGCCCCGGATCCCTATCCCGAAAGTTTGGAACTGGAGGATCTTCATGAAGATTGTAACCAATGCCATGACCTATAAGTTCCCGAACCACATTATATCCTTCTTTTTCAACGATATCTTGGATAACACTGCTTATTTCTCGTATGCGTATTCCTGGTCTAGCTTTTTCTATTCCTTTTTTTAGCGCTTTTTCACACGTGTTAATAAATTTTTGTGTCGACTCTTCGATAACTCCTACTCCTTTTGTTATGGCTGCGTCAAGGTGGAGTTTTCCTTTTATCACCCCTCCATCAATGGTCACGATATCTCCTGCCTGGAACTTTTTTTGTGTCGGGATTCCATGAACTACCTCATCGTTTATACATACGCATATGACGTTGGGATACCCCTTGTATCCTTTGAATGAAGGAAGTACCTGATATTTTTTCATCAGCTCTTCGGCTTTTTGGTCAAGCATGAGTCCCGTCATTCCGGGTGCTATGAGGTGGCTTAATTCTTGCAAAATGATTCCAAGGACTTTCCCGCCTTCCCGCATATTTTTAATGTCCTCTTTTTCTTTGATCCCGATCGTCATTTTTCCTTCTTTCCAAAATTTCATAAAAAGTAACTTTTATAATAAGGCTTTTATTGAATTTTTTCGACGATTTTATCGATTTCCGCCTGAGCTTTTTCGATACTTTGATTCCCGTTCATGATGATCATTTTTCCTTCCCGTTTATATCGTTCGATAACCGGGACGGTTTCTTCATAAAAGGCTTTGAGGCGAGTTTTAATGCTTTCCGGATTATCGTCACTTCGAGTGGTAAGTGGGGTGTGGCAGTTTTCGCAAGTATTTTTCCCATAACTTGCTGGATAAACAAGTTTGCATTTTGCGCATAATCTTCTCGAACTTAATCGTTCGATGGCTACTTCTTCGGGGACATCCAGGTAAATTCCGGTAAATTCTCTTTTTAGCTTTTTCATAAGTGTATCAAAGGTTTCTGCCTGTACCGATTGTCTCGGAATTCCATCGAAAAGTGCCGCTTCATCCGGCTTCACATCCAGCATGAAACGTTCTATGAGTTCCATGACGACTTCATTGGGAACAAGCTTTCCACTCTCCACTATGCTTTTCACCGTTCGGCTTAGTTCTGACTCTTCCTGTGAGAGCTTTCGTAGTTCTGAACCGGTTTCAAAAAGTTTCAGATTATATTTTTTCACAAGAAATTTTCCAAGCGTTCCTTTTCCGGAGCCTTGGATTCCAAAAAGCACGATATCCATGAGAATGGCGTGTTAAAGAATTAGTAAAGCTTGTTATAGTCGTGCATTACCAGCTGAGCGTTTATTTGTCGTAGTATTTCAAGAACTACTCCGGCTATGATTATTATTCCCGCTCCGCTTAAAAGTGTCGGGACTGTGCCAATAGCAAGAGTTGAAAACAAAAGATTCAGGAGTATCGGAGAGATGGCTATAAAGGCGATGAAAAGACCACCGAAAACATTGAGTCGGTTGGATACTTTGTTAATGTAGTTGGCGGTTTCTTTTCCTGGTCGTATACCAGGAATGTAACCTCCTCTTTTTTGTATATTTTCAGCCACTTGTTCTGGATTGAAAGTTATGGATACGTAGAAGAAGGTGAAGGCAATCACGAATATAAAATAGAGGACCAGATATGCCGGACTGTTTTGATGAAAGTTGGTAGTTACAAACGAAGCGATATTCTTGAGCGTCGTGTTTACTGAACTTTGAAAAAAGGTGGCTAAAATATTTGGGAAGCTCACGACTGATACGGCAAATATGATAGGTACCATTCCTGCCTGATTTATTCTGATTGGAAGAGAGGATTGAACACTTCTTCCCCGAATTCCTCTTCCGGCATAGCTAATAGGTATATTTCTTTGAGCTTCTGTCACCAAAATCACGATGACTGTGAGTATGAGTGTTACCAGAATAGTGGCCGCTAAAGGAACGAGCTTGTCATTGGATCCTTCAGTTAAGGCTAATGATTGTCCAAGTACTACGGGAATATTAGATATGATTCCGGCGAAAATTAAAACGGAAACGCCATTACCGATTCCTTTTTCTGTAATTAATTCTCCGAGCCACATGACAAACATCGATCCAGCTGCTACCGCTATCATAATAGGAATCATGACCCGAGCAGAGTGGGTATTTTCTATAACCGGAACAGCTGCCTGTGAGTTAAGGAGGGCAATCATTCCATAGGATTGAAGAAAAGCGATTGGTACGGTAAGCCATCGAGTGTATTGATTTAATTTTCGACGACCCTGTTCCCCTTCCTTAGAAATATTTTCCAATTTTGGAACTATGACTGTGAGTAACTGTATGATGATTGAGGCATTAATATAAGGTGAAAGTCCCATTAATATAATGGAAAAATTCTCAATACTTCCTCCTGTTAAAAGGCTGAACATACCCAATAGTTCATTTCGAGCAAAAATTGATTGTATGGAACTCACATTGGCTCCGGGAAGAGTGATTTGTCCTAAAAAACGATAGATAATAATGATACCTATCGTAAAAAGGATTTTATTACGGAGATCCTTCGAGTTCCAGATTTGGCGGAGATATTTCATTTAAGTGACTGAATTACTTCTTTTCAATAACTGGTTGAGCCAGTTCAATAACTTTCCCATTCGCTTTGCTGATTTTTTCTTTTGCACTTGCGGATGCTTTTTCGATTTTTACGGTCAATTTTTTCTTAAGATCACCTTCTCCCAGAAGTTTCACCGGTTTATTCTTATGACGAATTAAATTCTTTTCGTAAAGTTTCACTACATCCACTTCCTCATTATCATTGAATACGTTTAAAGACTCAATGTTAATGACTTGATAGCTTACTCGATTAATATTGCTGAAACCTTTTAATTTCGGCATTTTTCGGTAGAGGGGGGTTTGACCTCCTTCAAATCCTGGACTGCTTTTACTTCCTGTTCTAGCTGTTTGGCCTTTTCCTCCACGGGTCGAATAAGTTCCATGACCTGATCCGTTTCCGCGACCAACAATCTTCGCTCTTTTACGTGCCCCTTTATGGCTTTTCAAATTTTGGAGTAATGATGTCATACTTTCGCTGTATTAGTGGATTTTCCTTTAATGGTATCAATTTTTTTTGGAGGTGCCTCTTTTTTTTCTTCAGCTTTTGTTTCTAAAGTTTTTTTAGCTTCTGCCTTGTTTCCAATCCATGGAATGGTTTTAAGCTGAGAAAGTGCCATGATCGCTGCTTTGCTGTTTGATAACCTGTTTTTACAACCGAGAGCCTTGGCCATAACATCACGTACACCTGCGAGTTCTATAATTTTTCTGAGTGGACCTCCAGCGATAATTCCGGTTCCAGGACATGCTGGCATGAGCATTAATTTTGCACTCTTAAACTTAACTTTTATTTTATGAGGAATGGTCTGCCCTACCATCGGCACGGTGATGAGTGTTTTTTTTGCTTTCGAAATCGCCTTTTGGATTGCCCCTTGAACTTCTGTCGATTTCCCAATTCCAACACCCACTTTCCCTTTTTTGTTACCTATTACAACAGTCGCTCTGAAACGAAGCCTTCTTCCTCCTTTTACCACACGAGTAACGCGATCTATTTGTATGACCTCTTCATCGAATTCTTTTGCTTCCCTGATAGGTCCTCTTCCTTTTTTAGGTTGCATCGTAAGTTTATAAAGTTATTAATTAATAGTTTTAGAATTTAAGTCCACCTTCACGAGCTCCATCAGCAATGGCTTTAACTCTTCCATGATATAAGTATCCATTACGATCGAAAACACAGCTCGTTATATTTTTTTCAAGTGCCATTTTTGCCAATTCTATACCAATCTTTTTAGCTCTTTCCGATTTCGTTTCTTTCCCTTTTTTCTCTTTCATGTCTGAGGTGCTGAGAAGGGTTTTTCCTTTAACATCATCAATAAGCTGAGCATAGTGATGGTTCAAGCTTCGAAAAACTACAAGGCGTGGTTTTTCAGCTGTTCCACTTATTTTTGTTCGTATGCGAACGTGTCTTTGTAAACGGCTAATTTTTTTCTTATCTTTTTTCATAAAAATTTTCGTTGCGTGGTGATGACCACTTTAATGACATAATATATTATTTCTCTTTAGCTCCGGCTCCCGCTGCTTTTCCGGCCTTTCTTGCTACATGTTCTCCTACGTAACGTACGCCTTTGCCTTTATAAGGCTCCGGCTTTTTAAAAGCCCGGATTTTGGCCGCTACTTCGCCTACCAGTTCCTTGCTGGCTCCAGTAACAATAATAATGTTCTTCTTATCAGGGTCAATACTTAAAGTAATCCCTTTTGGTGCCGTATAAACGACTGGATGTGAAAATCCGAGACTGAGGGTTATTTTTGCTCCTTGCAATGTTGCACGATAACCTACTCCCTGAATTTCCAAACGTTTTTCGAAACCCTTCGTCACTCCTTCAATCATATTAACGATCAATGTTCTGCTTAAACCGTGAAGGCTTTTATCCATTTTTTCTTCTGAGGAGCGACTGCAAGTTACAATTCCGTTGTTAATTTCCACGGTAATTTTGCTGTGGATCGGAAAGCTTAACTCTCCTTTTGGCCCTTTGACAACTATGAGGTTGCCTTGCCTTTTTTCAATGGTTACCCCTTGAGGGACGGTTATGGGTTGTTTTCCTATTCGAGACATGTTGAGTAATTAATTATCCAAAGTAAATTTCGCACATAAGCTCTCCACCCCTTTTTTCCTTTTGAGCTTGTTCTCCTGACATTATTCCTTTTGACGTTGATATTATTGCCACTCCGAGGCCTCCGTTTACCTTTTGAATATTTTCACTTTTTACATAGATTCTTTGTCCTGGTTTGCTTTTTCTTGTAAGAGTTATCAATGGATTGTCTGGCATGAGAGTTACCTCTATCTCTTCAAATCCTTCTTTTTTCACTGAAGTGTAATCAGTAATGAATTTTTTATCCTTTAAAATTTTTAGTATGTCTTTCTTTACAATGGAAGATGGGACGCTGATCACATCTTTTCGAGCCCTTGCTCCATTTCGGATGCGAGTGAGAAGATCTGCTATTGGGTCTGTTGTCATAATATTAGTAGAGTGATTGTTTATATATGGCTGATCTTACCAAGAAGATTTTTTAACTCCCATTATTTTTCCGGCACATGCCAATTGACGGAAACATATACGGCACATTTGGAATTTTCTCATGAACCCACCTCCACGGCCGCATAATTTACAGCGATTGTATACTCGAGTCGAGTGTTTTGCTTTGACTCCCTTTTCAAGAGATTGGAGCATACTCTTTCGGCGTCGGTCGTTCTTTACTTTTAAGGCTTTACGAGCCATAGTGTTTAATTAGGATATTGAATTAAAGCGTTGGTAATATTATTTCTTCTGTTGTTTCTGGAAAGGAAATCCGAATGCTTGCAGCAATTTCATTCCCTCTTCATTGTTTTTCGCACTTGTAACAATAGTAATTTGCAATCCGTGAATTTTATCGATGCTGTCCGGATTAATTTCCGGAAATACGGTTGTTTCAGTTACTCCTACAGTGTAGTTCCCTTTTCCATCAAAAGCTTTTGGAGACACTCCTCGGAAATCACGTATGCGTGGAAAAGTTATGTTGATCAATTTGTTGAGAAAATCGTACATTCGTTTACCTCTTAACGTCACCGTAACTCCCACGGCCATATTTTGACGTATTTTGAAGTTAGATATAGATTTTCTTGCTAAGGTTACCACTGGTTTTTGGCCGGTTATAGCTGTGAGATTTTCCACTACTTGTGAGTAATCTTTTTTAGAAGCGATAAACTGACCAAGCCCAACATTTAACTGAATCTTTTTAATTCGTGGTGTTGCCCAGATATTCTTCTGCTTTAACTCTTTTTGAAGGGCTGGCAGTATGTTTTTTTCAAATTGTTCCTTAAGAGGAAGGGCTGTTTTCGTCATTGGGTTTATACTTTAATAATTTGCTGATCTTTAGAAGTTTTACTTTTCTTTGCAGTAGCTGCTTTCTTTTTCGTTTTTTTCTCAGGCTCAGCGGCAACCGTTGCGTGCGCTACTTCCAGGGATGCTCCACTTACTTTTGATATTCTTTCTTTTTTAGCGCCAGCAACTTTTTTATATCCTATTCGTGATGGTTTGTTAGTTGTAGGGTCAAGCACCATAACATTAGAAGCGTCAATTGGACCTTCAAATTGTATTTTTTGACCAGGACCCGCTTGCGTCTTCTTAATATGTTTCGTTCTCATATTCACTTTTTCGACCACTACCTTATTGCGTTTCTCTATGACACGCATTATTACTCCAACCTTTCCACGGTCTTTACCTGAAATAACCAATACTTTGTCGTTTTTTTTGAGTTTCATGTGAACAAAATTATAAAACCTCGGGTGCTAAACTTATTATTTTTTGATATCCTTCTTCTCGGAGTTCACGAGCAACCGGTCCAAACACACGTGTTCCTTTCGGTTGACCATCTTTTCCAATGATAACGATAGCGTTATCATCGAATCGAATATAGGTTCCATCTCTTCTTCGTTTTTCTTTTCTCGTTCTGATCACGACAGCATCTTCAACCGAATGTGCTTTCACAGTTCCTCGAGGAGCCGCTTCTTTAATGGTCACTTTTATTTTTTTGCCAACACCCGCGTATCGAACCCTTGATGATCCGCAAACTTTGATGCATTGAGCTATTTTCGCTCCGGTGTTGTCGCTTACCACGAGCATTGATCGTAACTGTATCATGATTTATTTATTAGAAATTTCTTGAGGAGGTGTCACGGTCCATCTTTTTAATTTGGATAAAGGCCGTGTTTCATAGATGGTAACTTCATCACCCATCTTGTATTTTTTATCAGGATTATCAGCGTAGAATTTTTTAGCTACGCGGTATCTTTTCTTATACTTTGGATGAGTTTTATAGTTGTATACCGTCACGACAATCGTTCGGTCCATTTTGTCGCTGGTAACTGTTCCTTTTTTGGTTCGCATTAGGGTAACGTGTTAAGAGTTTATACTATGACGTTGGTATCAATAAATTTGCATTTGAGAGGTAGTTTCTGAGAAGCAAGTCGCATAGCTTCTTTTGCCGTAGCTAAGTCGATCCCATCCATTTCAAACAGAACGGTCCCGGCTTTTATCGCTGCAGCATATCTATCAATCGTTCCTTTACCGCTTCCCATCGGAACCTCAGCAGCTTTTTGAGTTACCGGCTTGTGGGGGAATATTCTGATCCATATTTTTCCTCCACGTTTGATGTAACGACTCATAGCTCTTCTTGCTGCTTCAATTTGTCTACCACTTATTTCTCCGCCCTCCATTGTTTTAAGTCCGAACGTTCCGAAAGAGACACTGGTGCCTCTTGTCGCAACTCCGTTGGTACTATTGCGGAGTCTTTGTGATTTTCTATATTTTGTTCTTTTAGGGCCGTTCATAGGTATGTTGTGAGCAAAAAAGCTAAGAGATTATACTTATACTATATTCTAAATCAAGTTGTTGTTGTTACCTTCACGTCATTTTTTTTCTTAAAGACGTCTCCAAGATAGATCCACACTCTTACTCCGATAGTACCATAAGCCGTTTTAGCGTGTCGCAAGGCAAATTTAATATCTGCGCGAAGTGTATGAAGAGGTATTTTTCCACGAGTGAAAAGTTCTGAACGAGCAATTTCAACGCCATTCAAACGTCCAGCGACGAACACTTTAGCTCCAAGAGCACCAGCTTCTATGGCTTTCTCCATTCCGGCTTTGCAGGCTCTTCTATAAGAAATGCGTTTTTCAATTTGCGCTACAATGGATTCAGCAAGAAGTTCGGCATCGAGAGCCGGTTTACTTATTTCTTTAATACTGAGACTGAAATCTTCATGAAATTTTTTAGCTAATTCATCTCGCAATGCTTCAATACCAGCTCCTTGTCGTCCGATAATGATGCCGGGCTTAGCACTATGAATCTGAATATTTACTCGATTTGAATTACGATGGATCTCTACCTTTGAGATACTTGCATCAATGAGCTTGTGTTTAATTATCTTTTCAATCTCCAGATCCTGCAATACAAGTTTACTATAGTTCTTATCGTCAGCGAACCATTTTGAGTCCCAGCTGCGGATAATTCCTACGCGTAGTCCATTTGGATGTACTTTTTGTCCCATAAAATTAATAAAAAATTAAACGGTAGTTTTTTTAGCTTTTGGAGAGGTTTTCTTAGCCACTTTTTTTGCCACTGGTTTTGTTTTTACCTCTTCTTTTTTTTGAATCTCTTCATTCTTTATTTCCTTTACTTCACTTTTCTTCCCTTTCTTCACTGGCATTTCCATATCTTTGACGCCAAGTTTTACCATAACGTGGGAATTTCTCTTTACTATCGGAAGCGTTCGGCCACGGGAAGTAGGTACGCCTCTTTTCATGCTCATGCCTTTCATTACCAATACCTCTTTAATGTACAAGGTATCAACATCTTGTTTAAAATTGTTTTCAGCGTTGGATACAGCACTTTGAACAATTTTGTGGAGTAACTTTGCTGCTTTTTTCGGAGTAAATTTCAGAAGAGCAAGCGCTTCCGTTGCTTTTTTATTTCGCACCATACCAGCAATAACGCTGATTTTTTTGGGGCTGATTCTTAATGTTTGTGCGCTAGCTTTCATATTATTATAAATTATTTAGCAGGTTTAGGTGTGTTCGATGGTTGTGTCTCTACTTTGTTGGTTCCTGTTTCTTTCGCCAATTTTCCTCCATGGCCCTTAAACTTACGTGTCATGGCGAACTCTCCGAGACGATGGCCTACCATGTTTTCCGTAACGAAAACCGGCAAATGCTGTTTCCCATTGTGGACTCCAAAGGTGTGTCCAACAAACTCAGGAGGAATGACGCAAGCTCGTGCCCATGTTTTAATGATTTTCTTCTGACCTATTTCATTGAGCTTCTCCACTTTTTTCATGAGTTTAGCATCTATGTAGGGGCCTTTTTTCGCACTTCGGGACATTGTTTTTTAATTACGAATAAGTAGATTATTATTTTCCTTTCTTTTTGAGACGTCTGTCTTTCAAAATCATTGGAGTACTGTATTTTCTTCGATTTCTCGTTTTCATTCCAAGTGTCGGCATTCCCCATGGTGTACGAGGTTGAGGTAAACCGATTGGCTGATTTCCTTCACCTCCTCCGTGCGGATGGTCATTTGGGTTCATGGCTTTACCTCGAACACTTGGTCGAATTCCTTTCCAGCGTGATCTTCCAGCTTTCCCAAGTTTTACATTACTATGATCACTATTACTAACGACACCAATTGATGCATAGCAATTTTTATCGATAAGTCTTACTTCTCCTGATGGCATTTCAACTTGAGCATGATCTCCTTCGACAGCGACAACTTTTCCTTTTGATCCGGCTGAACGAACGATTTGTCCACCTCTGTTCAATATCAACTCAACATTATAGATATCAAATCCGATAGGTATATTTTTAAGAGCCATTCTATTTCCTACTTTTACTTCCGCTTTTTCTTTTGTGATGATGGTATTTCCTACTTTTATTCCCTCTGGAGCTAGGTGGTAACGCTTCTCTCCGTCACTGTAACATACCAACATAATGTAAGCGGTTCGATTCGGATCGTATTCAACCGCAACAACATTGGCCGGTATATTTTTTTTATCGCGCTGTTTGAAGTCAATCATGCGATAGAGCTGTTTATGTCCGCCCCCTTTGTGACGAACGGTCAGTTTACCCTGATTGTTTCGACCGGCATTTTGCTTTCTTCCGAAACGCAAACTCTTTTCAGGTTTCGTCTTGGTTATCTCAGCAAAGGAAGGACTGCTCATGTTTCTTCTTCCAGGAGTTACCGCTTTGTAAACTTTTACTGCCACAGTAGATTTTAATTACGAAATATTAATTATTCCTTTGTTTCTTTTTCTGCTTTCGCCTTCTTTGCTTCTTTTTCTGGCTTTGTGAGATCGAGTTTTTTTCCACCCTTTATGCTCACAAATGCCTTCTTCATTTCTGGTCTTTTTGCTATCGATTTTCGACGAACCAGTTTCATTTTTTTTGAAGTTACCAGCATTTTAACATCTTTCGCGTCGTGACCATAAAGTTCTTTTATCGCTTTTTTTACCTCGATTTTCCCGGCTTTTCTATTGACGTAAAATACATACGTTCCTTTTTCTGAAAGCTTGTTAGCTTTTTCTGTTACTATTGCCTGAATTATGATGTCGGTAGCTTTCATGGTTTATTATTTTTTGGAAGTTAAAAAAACTGATGGTAATTTTTTGAGAGCTTCTTCAAAGAAGAGGAGATTGTCGTACTTTTGAAGATCAGCAATATTAAGATAGTTGACGAAGAGAGTTTTGACAAAAGGAAGATTTTTGCTGGATTTCTGAACGATTTCATTCTTTTCGGAAAGAACGACGAGCACATCTTTCTCAAGAGGAAGTTTATTGAGCATTTCAAGGAATGATTTCGTCTTCACTTCTTTTTCGTTATAGGCATCGAGCGCCAATACTTTTCCTTCCTGAAGTTTCACCGAGAGTGCCTGGAACAATGCCAATCGACGTTGCTTTTTCGGCATCATTTGAGTGTAGTTTCTGTCATTTCGAGGACCTAAGGCCACTCCTCCTTTAATCCAATGGGGATTTCTAATAGAACCTTGTCGAGCTTTGCCAGTTCCTTTTTGACGGAATGGTTTTCGTCCACCTCCACGGACTTCGCCCTTGGTTTTGGTGTGAACGATGACACTTACTCTCGCGTTTGCCATTTGTCGGACTAAAGCCTGATGAACGAGATCTTTATTAAATTTTTGACCAAAGATTTCTTCAGGAACTTCAACCATTCCTTTTTTTTCACCTTTCTGATTGTAAAGTTGTACTTCGAGCATTATTTTTTAATAAAGAGGAGTGATTTATTAGCACCAGGTAACGGACCTTTTATACCGAGTATATTGTTTTTCTTATCAAGATAAAGAACGGATGTATTCGTGACAGTTATCGTGTCATGACCCATTCTTCCCGCCATACGTTTACCACGATGAATGCGTCCTGGTTTCGCACGAGCACCGACAGATCCCGGTTCACGTTTAAAGTGAGAACCGTGAGTGGCAGGACCACCGGCCATATGATAACGCTTTACGACACCTTGAAATCCTTTACCTTTCGATTTTCCAGTAACAGCTACAGCGTCGCCTTCTTGAAACATCTCGACAGTAACCTGGTCGCCTTTCGTAAAACTTTCACCTTCTTTTAATCTGAACTCTTTAAGATAATGAAATTTTTTCGTCTTTGTTGGTTTTTTAAGAGGATCGTATCCCACAACAATAGCTCCATAGCCGTCTTTATCGACTGTCTTTATCTGAGCTACTATATTTGGTTCACACTGCACAACTGTTATCGGAACAACCCGTCCGTCATCTTGAATCATGCGTGTCATTCCTAGTTTTTTTCCAAGTATTCCTGGCATAAGTATAGAGGTTATTCCTTCGGTATAATCCTTAGGAGGGAGATGAAGATTCTATATCCCGATAGAAGTATCGGTGAGAACCCGTATCTCATTAAAACATAAATTTTTTTACGCTGCCGTGGCCATGAGCATTTTAATTTCGATGTCGACGCCGGCCGGGAGGTTCAAATTCGTAAGCGCGTCAACAGTTTTTGGTGTACTTTCAGTAATATCTATAAGTCTTTTATGCGTTCTTATTTCGAACTGGTCGCGGGCGTTCTTGTGGACAAATGTTGAGCGGTTCACCGTGAATTTTTCAATTTTTGTCGGCAAGGGGATTGGACCAGCCACGATAGCTCCCGTTCTTTCTGCAGTTTCTATGATCAGTTTTGCAGAGTTATCAATGATCGTGTGATCGTACGCCCTAATCTTTATTCTAATTTTCTGCTTGCTAGCCATTGGATATATTATTATTCAATAATTTTTGTAACAACTCCTGCTCCCACCGTTCTACCACCTTCACGGATAGCGAATCTAACTCCGTCTTCAAGAGCTACCGGTGCGCTTAAAGTGATAGTTACTTTCGTGTTATCACCCGGCATGATCATTTCCACTCCTGCTCCGAGTTCAATAGCACCCGTTACATCTGTTGTTCGGATGTAGAACTGAGGTCGGTATCCTTTGAAGAATGGAGTGTGACGGCCACCTTCTTCTTTGGTTAATACGTACACTTCGCCTTCGAATTTCGTGTGAGGTTTAATTGATCCTGGCTTACAGATAACCTGTCCACGGAGAATCTCTTCACGCTCGATACCACGAAGGAGAAGACCAACGTTATCACCAGCCATACCTTCATCAAGACTCTTTTTGAACATCTCAACTCCCGTTACTACTACTTTTCTGTTAGGAGTAATACCTACCAATTCAACCTCTTCATTTACCTTCACTTTTCCTGTTTCGATACGGCCTGTTGCAACAGTTCCACGTCCTTTAATAGAGAAGACATCTTCAACGGGCATAAGGAAAGCTTTGTCGAGATCACGTTTTGGTTCAGGAATATGCGTATCAAGAGCCGTAAGAAGATCCTGGATGCATTTCGTAGCTTCCGCATCACCGGGATTTTGAAGGGCTTTCAAAGCAGATCCTTTTACGAACGGAGTTTTATCAGCATCGTATCCATATTTCTTGAGAAGCTCTTTGATTTCCATTTCCGTTAATTCGATAATTTCAGGATCAGCAATATCCACCTTGTTCAAGAAAACGACGATATAAGGAACGTTCACTTGTTTAGCCAAGAGGATGTGTTCGCGAGTCTGAGGCATTGGACCATCAGCAGCAGAAACTACCAATATAGCTCCATCCATCTGAGCGGCACCAGTGATCATGTTTTTAACATAGTCAGCATGACCCGGACAATCGACGTGAGCGTAGTGACGCTTGTCACTTTCGTACTCAACGTGTGAAGCAGCGATGGTTACTGTTTTACTATCATCGCGAACGGTTCCACCTTTCGTAATATCAGCATAAGAGATTTGCTTCGCCATTTTCTTGTGGGCTTGAACAGCTACAAGCGCAGCGGTCAAGGTTGATTTACCATGGTCAACGTGACCGATGGTTCCCACATTTACGTGTGGTTTCGTTCTTTGGAATACTTCTGCCATAACGATTAAAATTAATGAATTATTATTGTAAGTTTTGCGAGGCAAAACGTGATATATGTTGGCAATCTTTCCGCCGTCGTCTCGTTAACTCAGGCGAATGGCCTATTTTAACAGACGAGTTGCTTGCTGAACGCTTTAAATTTTTGTGCGTAGCGAAGAGATGTTAGCGAAAAAGAAATCGCAATGCAAGGTTTTTTTTTCGAGTCAGTAAAAATCATTAATTTTTGATAGCAGACTCGAATAACTCCCCCAAATCTTTTTTAGATTTTATTCCAGATGTTTTTGTTTTCACTTCACCGTTTTTAAATATAAGGACGATAGGAAGGTTATTGATACCTTGTGACTGCATTACTTTTTCATCAGAGCATTTTGTAAAATATATGCTATTTTCATATGCCTTTGCTGCTTCTTCAAAAAAGAATTGAGAAGTATTTGAGGACGTTGGTTTATAAAAGGAGACAGCAACAATTCCCTTTTTGGAAAGGACTTCGGACGAGTAATCTTTTTCCTGAACTTCTCTCGCCTTTACAAATTTTTCAGGGGCACCTTCTTTAACTCTGTCCGACTCTATCGTTCGTTTCACACAACTGTTACTCATAACGATGTTTTCTTTTTTTTCATATCGTTGGTCAACATCTGCTCGAATATCTGGAGGAATATATTTAAAACCTTCCTCCTTTTTCGGTGTTTTTAAGGGAGTTTCCCGTGAGCTGTCTTTTTTTTCAAATCCCATAGCAATAATTGGTAATATGGTTATTTATTGCTGTGAAAAGAGAGATTCATTCTCTTTTATTTCCCGGTGGATTTTTCAGCAATGATTTTCTCGGCGATGTTTGCTGGAACTTTGTCATATCGTTCAAACTCCATACTGTAGGCAGCGCGTCCCTGACTCATGGAGCGAAGATCTGTTGCATAACCAAACATTTCAGCGAGCGGAACATACGCATGAATGACTTTTGCCATACCACGGTTTGTCGTTTCATAAATCTGTCCACGTTTCGAACTGAGGTTACCCATAACATCTCCAAAGAAGCTTTCAGGGGTTGTCACTTCCACCTTCATGATTGGTTCCAAAATAACTGGGTTTGCCGCCTTGGTTCCTTTCTGGAAAGCGAGTGATCCTGCTATTTTGAACGCAAGTTCAGAGGAGTCTACGTCATGGTAAGAACCATCGTAAAGTTCTACCAACACGTCAACTACCGGATAGCCGGCTTGAATACCACGAGTGAGTGCTTCTTTAATACCTTTATCAACCGCCGGAATAAATTCACGAGGAATTCTTCCTCCGATAACTTTATTAACGAACTCATATCCTTTTCCTGGATTTGGTTTAAGAGTGATAAGTACGTGACCATACTGACCACGACCACCCGACTGTTTTGCGTATTTCTCTTCCGCATCCGCTTCGATTTGAATGGTTTCACGATATGCCACCTGTGGACGACCGATGTTTGCCTCTACCTTAAATTCGCGTTTCATACGGTCAACGATGATATCAAGATGAAGTTCGCCCATGCCGGCAATAAGTGTTTGTCCCGTTTCGGTATTGGATTTGATTTGGAAGGTTGGATCTTCTTCTGCAAGTTTCTGCAAGGCAATACCCATTTTTTCCTGATCGGCTTTCGTTTTTGGTTCGATAGCAATTTGGATAACTGGTTCTGGGAAGTGAATGGATTCAAGAATGATTGGTTTTTCAGGATCACAAAGCGTATGCCCTGTGAAGGTTCCACGTAATCCTACGGTTGCAGCAATATCGCCGGCGTGAACCTCCTTGATTTCTTCACGGTGATTGGCGTGCATTTGAAGCAAGCGGCTGATACGTTCTTTATTGTCTGTCGAAGAGTTGAGAACGTAACTACCTGAGGTTAGTTTTCCTGAATATACACGGAAATACGCCAGCTTTCCTACAAATGGATCCGTTGCGATTTTGAAAATCAACGCTGAGAATGGTTCGTCATCAGAAGGTTTTCGAACTTCTTCCTGATCTTTGTAGGGATGTTTTCCTTTGAATTCTCCAATATCGAGAGGAGAAGGAAGGTAGGCATTCACCCCATCAAGCACTAATTGAACGCCTCGGTTAGCCAATGAGCTTCCACAGTATACTGGATAAATCCGGGATCGAATAACGGCACGACGAATTCCTGCCTTGAGTTCTTCAGTAGAAATTGGCTCGGCATTAAGATATTTGTCGGTGAGCTGTTCATCATTCTCCGCTACTTTTTCGAGAAGTTTATGATGATACTCTTCTACCTGTTCTTTCATATCTTCCGGAACCGGAATTTCCTTAATAATTTCTCCATGTTTTCCTTCGAAGGTGTAAGCTTTCTTGTCGACCAAATCGACAACGCCGCTGAAGCTGCTTTCAAAACCGATTGGTAATTGAATGGCGACGCCGTTTGGGCTGAGACGCTCATGAATAGATTGTAAGCTCATGTAGAAATCTGCTCCCACTTTATCCATTTTATTAACGAAGGCGATACGGGGAACATTGTATTTGTCTGCTTGTCTCCATACGGTTTCTGACTGAGGTTCTACTCCCTGGGATCCGTCAAATACAACGACTCCTCCATCGAGTACGCGAAGGGAACGTTCTACTTCAGCTGTAAAGTCTACGTGGCCTGGAGTATCGATAATGTTGTATCGGCATTCTTTCCATTTACAGGTGGTTGCTGCTGAAGTAATGGTAATTCCACGTTCGCGCTCTTGTTCCATCCAGTCCATGGTGGCTGCTCCTTCATGCACTTCACCGATTTTATAATTTTTTCCGGTATAAAAAAGGATACGTTCAGTCGTGGTTGTTTTTCCAGCATCGATGTGGGCGATAATCCCGAAGTTACGTAGTTTGCGAAGATCTTCCTGTTCTGACATAAAGTAAAGAATGAGTTAATAATTTTGTCCTTTTTAAGGCTTTTGTATTATAGGGATTGGGGGTGGCAAGTCAAACACTAAATGCTAAGCGCTGGTATCAAAACGGCCTCTTGCGGCGTTGAAAACTCAAAAGCAGCTCATCGTATTTTTAATACGCCTCGCTTTGCTTTTGAGTTTTCGCCTTGTGATAGGCCATTTTGACACTGTCCCTTTCTCCTTACTTACGCTGTAAAAACTGAAACTTTTTAAAACCAAACGTTGGTGAGACATATTTTGCCGTTGTGGGGAGATAGTTTGACTAGAGGAGGTTGAGTGTAGGAAGTGAGTGTGATGATAAAACGGCGTTTGACCGGCGGCGGGAGTTTCCCGCCGCCGGTAGTTGGCCTGGAGCCTCAGCGAACTTCGCAGCTTGTTTTGTTTTCCAGGGTTGGGTTGTCGCAGTTGATCTGGACGCCACTGCACCACAGCGCGGCCGTGCAACCGGTGTTCGCTGCAAGTGCTGTGAGTTTGTCACAGACTGCCTGGATGTCCCCCGTAGTGGAGTACTCCCCCACCATCGTTGGGGCCGTGCAGACGTTATCTGTGGTCGAGCCCCCGTCGACGCAGCTGCCCCCGTCACAGGGACTACCATTCGACTGGGGCGTTGTTCCCCCGCAGCCTTCGCAGGAGGAAACCCCCGTTGCAATCAGCAACAATGCAAATGCGAGCCATTCCATTTGATTTGATCCTTCCAGCTCCAATGTTTGGGCGTGAATTTTCCTTTTTGCGGTTTCACGCCGTGAATGCGATTGCTCCTGCCGTTATGGTTTTGCCTTTGCATTACCAAATAGTTCCGGAGCTTCAATAAATTTTTTCTCAAGCAAAAACTTATCGAAACTCCGGAAATTCATAGCCAAACTATCTTTCAAGTAACTGATAAATCCTCTTCTCAAAAAGAAAAAAATTTATACGGTCGAAGTTTTAATATTATTATGATATTTGTCAATAGTCGTTAAAAAAGAGTTCTCACTATCGAGTTGAAACTGTTTTTTGTTCTCATTATATTAGTTCGGAAAATTTATTTTTATAAAATTATTCTATGAAAACTGTGAAAATAATGTCTACGATCTTTGCTGTTGTGGGGCTGGGGCTTATTGCGATCACAGTTTTTATGTCTCTAAATACGTATAATTTTATTCAAAAGAGTAAGGTGACAACTGGTATGGTGGTCGATTTTGTCCGACAATCTTCAACGGATTCTGATAATCGCGAAACGTATTCCTATGCCCCGGTGGTAGAATTTACCACGGAGGATAAACAAGAGATTCGGTTTACTTCGAGTGTTAGCAGCAATCCTCCCAGTTACGATGTCGATGATTCCGTTTCAGTTATGTATAACCCTGCTTCTCCCCATGATGCAAAAATAAACTCTTTTTTTGAACTGTGGTTCGGCTCGATCATTGCCGGTTTCCTGGGCCTTATATCGAGTGGGGTTGGATTTGGACTGATTATTTCCAGCATTCTTCGCTCGCGCACTATTAAGAAACTTTTAGAGTCCGGTCAGAAAATCGAAGTGGCTATAAAGCAGGTGGCTTTGGATGAAAGTTTGAAGGTGAATGGTCGTAGTCCTTATAAAATTCTTTGTGAATATAATGACGGAGGAAAAATTTTAATTTTAAAAAGCGATAACATTTGGTTCGACCCGACTGAGTATTTGAAGGATCAAAAAATTTCGGTCTATATGGATCCGGCCAATCATAAAAAATATTATGTGGATATTTCGTTTTTGCCGAAGTTGGCGTGAGGAGATCTTTAAATGCTGTTATTTTTTGCGAAAAATGAAAAGAGGTAACAGCGTATTTGGCCGTTGAAAAGTTTGCGATTTTTGTCGGCTTTTCGTGCTATGAGATGGGGAAAATTTTCGTGTGAAGTGATGAGGAAGAGCGAGCAGTTTTTGCTTTGGCTGAATTTTTTTCCGAAAACTCGATACATACTTTCGACATCGGTTGTTTCTTCGAGTCGTTCACCATAGGGGGGATTGGTGATGAAGGTGGCGTTTTCAAATCGCGTGAAATCCAGTTCCTGGAAGTCGGCACGTTTGAAATTCATGTTTTCGAATCCTGCTTTCTTCGCATTGTATTGAGATATTCTTAAGGCTTCGGGATCGATATCGAAGGAGTAGATGGGTAATTTTTCTAACGGTTTTTGACGCTTCTTCGCCTCTTCGTATATTTCGGATATCTTTTTTTGATCGATCCAGTTCCAGTTTTGGAAGGAAAATGTTCGTTTCAGTCCTGGGGCGATATTATGCGCTATCATAGTCGCTTCTATGGCGATGGTTCCACTTCCACAAAATGGATCGATGAGAGGTCGCTCCGGCGTCCAGTCGGAAAGTTTTACCATGGCGGCCGCGAGCGTCTCTTTTATCGGTGCTGCATTGGCTTGTGTCCGATATCCACGTTTATGCAAACTGTCACCGGAAGAGTCGATGGCTATGACAAAGTTGTCCTTGTTTGCCTTTACCACTATTTGATACAGGGAGTTTGAGTTTTCGCTTAGTGTGTTTGTTTTGTAGTGAGACTGCAGTTTTTTTACGACCGCTTTTTTTACGATACTTTGAATAGCCGGTTCAGAATGGAGTAATGACTTTACGCTCGTCGCTTTCACCGGAAATGGGTCGTTTGGAGCAATATATTTTTCCCATTCGAGGGCGTAGGTTTGATCAAAAAGCTCATCGAAAGTAGCGGCCTGAAATTCGCCCATTTTGATTTGAATCCGGTCCGCACATCGAAGCCAAAGATTTGCCCGAACCAGCGCTGTTTCATCCCCTTTGAAAGTCACCCGTCCATCTTCCGTTTTTATAACCCAAAGTCCCAGTTTTTTAATTTCATCAAAAACAAGTTTTTCCAGTCCGAAGGCGCAGGTGGCAATAAGTTCCATGAAGTGTGATGATTGAGAAATATTTGATCTAAAGTTTTCCTCAGATTATTTATATGCCTGAATTAAATTTTAGCGATTAGATACTGCAGTTGAGAGATGACAAGATGTAACGGAGGTCTGGCTGATCGATCGAATTGTACCATGGATTGGATGAGAGTTTTTATGTGAGAGCGTATATTTTCAGGGAAAGGGGAGCCTTGTATGAGCTTTTCAATGGAAGAAAAAATTATACTTTGTCTTACTTCGATGGTTTCTCCCCGACACTTTTTTTGAATGTCGTTCATGGCCGTCGCAAAATTTTTGTTTCGCATGACACATTCAAGCAGCGTTATTCCGAAAGAAAAAACATCATTGGCTGGTTCATAGGGATACTCTTTTGGGGAGTGATCGTAAAAGCAGTATTCATCAAATTCCGGCGTATTTATTATGGGAATTTCATGTCCTTTTGTAACAGCATAGAGGGTATCGGCTAAGAGTCCAACCGGACCTATTCCTCTTACTATATCCACTTTCTCTTTCGTGTAGGCGATGATATTTCCCGGTTTTACGTCGCCGTGAACTTTTTCTTTTTTCCTCATGTGATAATCGTGAGCTCCCAGCATGGCATCCCGTACAACTGACAGTAATTGGGCTACAGGAAAATATTTGATATAAATCAGATCTCTCAGCGTGGATTTCCCTTCAAGATTTGGAGCAATACTTACGGCTACTTGTGTGCCTTTCCGTGTTTTTCTTAAAAAATGTATTTCAGGTACGCGGTGAGGGTGATTACTATCTTCTTCATTTATAGTTCCTGGGTTCGGAGTTATTTTTATGGCAACTTCTTTGGCTTCCTCAAAGGAATTCCATCTTTTTGAAGCGTGGTCATTTTCTATCTCTTCTTCCCCAATACTAGCAACGCTTTGTAGAAGTACCGCCACCTCTTCGTGCGTATTTGCCGCTTGTAATAAATCTTTGTCATGTATAAAGAACCCAAGAATTTCTTCCCGTGTGGGGAGTAAACTTTCTTCATTTGGAAGGAATTGGGTCATTCCGTAGTTAATAATTTTTCTTATGTTCGGGAAAGGAGCTTTTACAGAGGGCCTCACAGGAGCGCCACTATAAGTATTTTTTGGCAAACGTCAATGAGACCTTGACATATTTTAGCTAAGTATTAGAATGTGCTCTTAATTTATTAATTAAAATAAGATATGGTAGAATTCGAACAACGAAAAACCGTAATAGGTGCGGATGAAAAGGGACCTCTCTGGACTGAAATTAAATTTACTTATTCTGGCATACCAACTGATACTGGCACAACAAGCTTAATTACTACCATACTCGAGAGAAGAGATAAGGCCCAGGCATCAACCTTTGGCAGTCCTGATCAAAAAAGTTTTCGCTCTATTAACACGAGGAATGGAAGAATCGAACTTGATGATGCCCAAGTAACGAGCAATGCCTTGCAAATAATAGAGATGATCGATCGCATATGCCCTTTAAAAGATTAATGGGGCAATAAAGTCTCTTCATTGTGCCATATAATTAATAGGGCTTAATTTCAGCAATTCTTAGAATAGTTGCATCAATGTATGTATTATTGTATAATAATGCAATGGGTTTTATTTTTTAATACAAATATTATGCAGGAAAACAAACAAAAATGGCTTTTTGGATTTGCCGGGGTTGCGGTCGGAGTACTTGTTATGGCTCTTGCCGGAACTATGATGGGAAGAGGAAGCAATGGTTCTCTGTTTCAGGGTTATTTATCGCTTCCACGTCCTGCCGCATTAACTCAGGAGTCGAATATCTCAAATAAAGTGGTGCCCAAGAAAAAAGTGCCGGTTGAGCAACCGGATCCAGCCAAAGAACCTATTTCACGTGCTGCTCTTATGAAACTTTTGGTAGTAGCGAGTGGTATGTCTATTAATACAGCTGGTGCTCCCCATTTTACGGATGTTTCTCCTCAGGAATGGCATTATCAGTATGTTGAAACTGCCTATAATGCCGGATGGATTCAACCATATCCGGATGGAAGTTTTAAACCGGGCAATTTTACTTTAAGGGCTGAGGCGGCCAAATTCTTTCATGCTGCTTTCTTGCAACCACCGGCTGTTGCTTCTGTTCCTACGAACGATCCAAACTGTGAATATCCCGACGTTGTACCTGAGTCCTGGTTTCATGATTATGTAAATCATATGTGTCATGCTCAATTTTTGGATGTTGCTCCTGGAACCAACTTTTTGCCCAGTGAGTATCTTACGGTTGGAACGGCGGAGAAATGGATTTCCAATGTCGGCAACTATCTTTAATTTTTTACTTTCATGATTTTAAGAAGCCCTCTTCCTATGAGAGGGCTTTTTTGGTGATGAGTTCGTAGAAAAAAACGTGACTTCTGCAACATTAACAATCTACGAAAGTAGAAATCTCATATTGGTCGTAGAATTCGCGAGCAGTGAAGGTGGCCTTGTGTTTGTTCTTTTATGCAGTTTATGAAAGCCTGAGGTGTTTTGAGAATAATGAAATTAACTGGGACTCATTTCTAAAAAAATAAAGATTTTTTTGAATCATGAACCTCTTTTATAACTTCTTCTTCTGTTTTTATACATTTTTGGGGAGAATTCTTAACGGTTTCAGAATTGCAATAGGGGATAAAATTTGTATTCAGTATGTCGCGAGTCTCTTTGTAGTTAGTTAGTACTTGTGTAAAGGCAAATAGTAATATGCTTAAGGCTACAATTGTTGATAGAATTTTTTTCCAGTTATTGCCTCCTCGTGTAAAAAGAAAAATACCACCACCGAAACAAAACATTATAATAGCCATCATAATAACAAATGGGATGGCTTGTCCTAAATTTTCGAGTTTAGAAAAGATTTGTACGTTTACAGAAATAAATGTGAAAAAAGTCGAGAAAATAGCTATGGTTTCGATATGTCTATTATCGAATTTAGCTATGTTCTCATTTAATTCTTTTATTTTTTCTTCTTTGCTTTTTATATCTTTATTTAATTGCTCGATTTTTTCTGTAGTATCATTTTTAAATATGTCTAATCCTTGATTTATTCTTAATATCTCTGTTTTCAGTGCCACTAATGATTCAAAACCATCGCTTATAACTTCTGATTTGCTAGGAATTTGGCTAGCAAAAATATTCTGACTTTCTCGAATATTATTACTCGAATTTGAAACAGAAGTCTCAGGAACTTCAACACTCGTAAATGTTTTTTTCTTACTCATCTTGTAATTTATCTATGAAAGAAAAATTTTCTTTGTAGGTTAGTTTCCCAAATTCAGAAAGTAATGTTTTCAATGTACTTTCATTAAGAGGAGTGGCTTGAGGAATATTGTTAATATCTCGTTTAAATACCACCCCTCTTATCACTTGACCAGTGATGTTTTTAATTGCCTCCTTTGATGTTTGAATCATATGATTTATATAACAAGGAATTCTATCTATATTTTTCACTTCGGCGATTTGATAATTAAAATCTTCTAATTGGTCCATATCTGCGGGAAGAGCTTCAGTTTTAAAGCAAAGTCCTGCTAATAATTTTCTTTTACTTTTAAACTGTGAATCAGTATCAACCTCTGAAAAATAATCTACAATTAATGCCAGTCGATTTAACTTAATTCCATTTGTATAGAGTAATTGGTAAATCACATTAAATTTTTTTGATATTTCTTCTTCAATTTCCTTGTAGTCTGTTTTATTTTCGTGTGAATAATTTACAATATAATCTGCGCGTAATTTAGAAAATTGCAGAATATTTTTTTGATTTTGGATTGCAAGATAAATTGCATTATCAGGAAGGCTTGTGGACGGAATTTTCGATTCCGAATCGGAATTGAACCCTAAAGAAGAAAGAGCACTTTGATATTCCGGAAGCCCTGTTTGAATAATTTGGAGATTTGAATAGAAAAATGCGATCTGAACTTGAGAAATATATGTTTTTATCATACGTAATTTTGAGGTTATAGGCCGAGTTTAATCGTCAGCATTGGCTATTATAGCAGATATATTTTAGTATTATAGCTGCTATTCTCAGCTTAGTTATAGTAATTGTTTAATCATCATGATAAAAGTAATAAAATTATTCGAAATGAATGAGTGAAAGATTGTTGTTTATACAATTGCTGGCAATTTTTTGTTATAACTTTTTTAAAGAATGAGAATAGGCCCTTTACAATTGTGGAGAGCGTTTTTGAAATCGTAAACAGCTCTTTGAAAATTGTGGATGGCGTTTTTGAAACTGTGGGGAGGTATTTGAAAATTGTGGAGAGTGTTTTTGAAATGTTGGACGCGGATTTTAAAAGGGTGGACGGGCCTTATAAAGTTGTGGATAGAAAATATTTTTTGTGACCTCCGTTTTTGAAATGTTGTGGAACACTTCAAAAGTTATGGATTCCTTTATGGATGGAGTTATTTCCTTATGAAGGAAGGTTTTACTAAAAACATTTTTTGTGTTTTTGCCTAGATTGTCACGGTAATTAAAAAAGGGTATTTTTGAAAATCATTTTCTTAGGCGTGTTTGCCAGGATTGTGTTGCTCGGCCGGGCGGCCATTGCCGCTTTGCCACTTTACGGCCAGCATTGCACCGCTATTTTCTCAGAATTTTTAAGG
>CAYSYL010000010.1:28306-29109 GCA_964435355.1 uncultured Candidatus Peribacteria bacterium
AGTCCCGGTCTTTTTTTAGTACGCTTCAAGAAGATGTTTTTACTCTTTTATTTTCTCGTATGAACTCTTTTTCTGAAACTACCTTTGGGGCAAGATTACTGAAAGCTAAAAATTTACTTCAAACGATTCAAGGTTTTAATGGCTATACTCCTCCTAATCCGCATGATATGCCGGCGGCTCTCGGGAGTTTGCTGGATGATATTTCTGAGGCGAATGATATTGAAGCGGATGATGAAAATGCTTATTCGGCAGCTGTTCGTGCCCGAGTTGATGCTTTTTGGAAGAGTACTGACTCCATTAGGAAATTGCTCAGTCCTATTCGTGCTGCGGTTGAGGCGCAGTATACGAAAAAATCTCCTGAATATGAGATGGTGGTGAAGCATATTAGAAATATTAGAGGGTTAACCCATTCTGGAGAAAATGCTGCCAGTGATGTGGATCATGCCGATCCAGCAGGAATAGACGCTTCTTTGAAAAAAGAGATTTCCCAATCCGAACAGTCATATGGGTCGGTTCATCGCCATTTTGCCGATTTGATTTTGACGTTGGAGAAGTTGGCTGGATTTAATCCGAGCAATCCTAAATTGCAACCGGCTGCTTTAAAAACATTTCTCAATTCATTGGAGGCGATGCATACGGAGGTGGTACATACCTATAATCTTCTCCATGAACAGCGACGGGAGCGTTTGAACTTATATCAGGAGTTTGCCACTCGTGCCCAACGCATTAAGGCCTATGTCTTGGCTCAATATGGGAATGGATCTCCTGAGTATTCGGCGATTATGGGGATTGAAGTATAAAGG
>CAYSYL010000011.1:0-27412 GCA_964435355.1 uncultured Candidatus Peribacteria bacterium
GACAAATACACTAGCTTGACATTTCTGCGTCAATGTTGTAGATTTTTCTTCCTTATTGAGTTTGTTCTCTGATACCTTTGGTGGAGGTGCACTTTGCTTAGGGGTTGCTATGAATATCAATCGTAAAATTGTTCAACTCCTGGTTCGTATGGGGCTTACAGAAACGGAAGCCAGGTTTTATCTCGCGGTGTATCAAAATCCAAAATTAACGATGGCTGATCTTCGGAAGATTTGCGGTTTTTCGCTAGCCACCTGTTACCGGGTGTTTGAATCACTTTACGAGAAAAAGTTTCTGACCTCTTCGGCTGATGACTGGAAGAAAAATATTGAAGCGGTTTCGCTCAAAACTCTGGCTTCAAAACTTGGCAGGGAGAGTTTGCGCCTTCGAAAAGTCGAATATGAGCTGAAGAAACTGGGTGACCTTATGGAGTTTTCCAGCGTTTACTCGGTGACTGAGCCAACCGAAATACTGACCGATCAGAATCAGATTTCTGATCACTGTTACCGACTCCTCAATGCCGACTGGGACCATATTCAATGTTACGGTTCGGGAGAGAAAGCGTATGAAGTTCCTGGTTATAAGCCGATGCGCGATTTTGTTACTTTGCGGGCTAAGCGGGGGAAAACGATCGATGCTGTTTTTACTGAACTCGGGCAGCACACCCGTGAACTTCTGAAGAATAATGGCCGTGAACTGAGAAACGGAAAACTTTTGATCGATCCTTACTGCCAGAATTCGATGACCCATATGTATGATAAGCAGGTGACGATCTGGCAAAAAGATCCGGAGTTGGGGAATCGCGTTATTCTTATTCACGATCCGGGCTTGATACGGCTTTATCAGGCCAATTTTCAAAAGACATGGAAGGCGTTGCACGCGTAAGGAGCTTTTCAGCAAAGTTTTTGAAAGAGTTTTTCATCTTTTCTCATCCATGTGAGAAAGGTTGATTTCGTTTAAAGCTTTTTACTCAGCCCACAAAAAAGACTCATTGTCTCGGAGTTTCCTTTTTTTTGTTAAGCGGCAAATTGCCGTTATTGTGCTCGCTTGATCTCATCTTCCATGTTGGAAATTTCCCTCGTTCAGCCAAGCCACAATAACTCTCCTGCGGAAGGTGAAGGCCATATTTATTGTCCGTCTTCGTTGCTGGTGGCCGGTGCGAGAATTATGGCGGCAGGAGGGGACGTTGATTTTCAGGATGGTAATCTGCGTTCTGTCGATTTGAAGCGGGATGTCATCGGGGTGAATGTTGTTGGAGCTCCTTATATTCCAATAGTTCTCCAGCTCCGAGACAGAATAAAGAGTGTTGTTGCAAAAGATTTTAAACTGCTTCTTGGCGGACAGGTTGTCGATGGGCTGGCGGCTCAAGAGTTCAATGACGGCAAGCCATCCAAAGATTTTGTGCAGCTTTTTGGTCCGAACGTTTTTAATGGGAACGATGATGAAACTCTTAAAAGAGTCGTTGGATTACAGCTTCTATACCTGCCTCCTCCTGAAAAAACCTCACTGATTCCGGCCTATGAAAAAATTTCTGATGCCGATTTTGAAAAGTATATGCGGCATGAGTTTTCTCTCTATCTTTCCCAGGGCTGTAAATATCGTTGTGAATTTTGTGCCGCCAAACATACGATAAAGAATCCGGTTACCGGTGAACTTATTTCCGTTAAAGAGCAGTATCGCCATCTAGCCATTGTTGAGGAGGAGTTGAAATATATGGTCGAGAGGGCGCAGAGGCTTGGTATTACCTCTTTTGATATCTATCTTTCGAATCTTGATATATTTCAAACTCCCGAAAAACTGAAAGAGTTTGCCCGTATAGTTGTCGGAATAAAGCGCCAATATGCTGATTTTACCTTTCGAATGCGGGGCCTTTCAACAACGGGCGAATTTATGAAAGTGTACCGTACTGATAGAGATGTGATTCAGCTCATGGTGGATGCCGGTTTGTGGTCGATCGGGTTTGGAGTAGACGGTACATCGAGCGAAGTGTGGAAAGCCTGCCAGAAACCTAATTCTCTCAATGATTGTATTGATGCCATTCGTCTTACTCGAAATGAGTTTGATATTATTCCCGAATTTTTCATGGTGGTGGGACATCCTGCTGACACCTTGGATACTCTCGCTGACGCCGTCATGTTTGCTCAATTTATGCAAGAGAAGTATGGTGCCGTTCCCCGGCCCTACGTTGCGAAATCGTTTGTTCCCGGTAGTCCAGGGTGGCACCATCCGGTCAATCGATCTACCATTGATTTCTTGTTGCAACATCCCGAGTATTTTCAATGTTTTGAATATGCGGCCTATGCCAATCCCATTACTCACCATGGGAACGTCGAAATGATCAAGCCGATTAATAATGCTTATCGGCAACTTTTGGAAATTGGAGGCAATACGACTCGGCCGGTTTATCCTCTATCTCCTGAAAATAGTTCTGAGGAAAATGAATGGATTATGAGGGTTAATCTTGGGCAATATGACCGGTGAGAGGCTTTTTGAAAGTTGTTACAGTATTCCGAAATCTTTTGGGCTGCATTCGTGAGGCACTACTTCGGTTCTTTTGCGGTATATTTCTCCATCATAATCTTTCAGGGTGAGGTGGCATTCTAATGTGGGATGGGCGGTTTTCTCTTTTCCATCTTGGATGAGGATGTTTTCCTGCAGGTAATCTTTGAGAATATTCAGGTCGCCATTCTCAAATTGATACACTTTGAGGGTGGCTCCCGTTCCCAGCAGGCTCGGCCCGATGATTTGTTTTTTTCCTTTATCGAAACTCAAACCTTGGGAGCCAATGTTTCGCAGTTCATCGGTCTCGCGAGTGGTGATGAATTTTCCGGTCATGGGGTCAAACATCCAATATTGATAAGCGGCCCAGGTTGCGCCACCATCCACGATTACGCCAATATCGGTAAATCCGTCAAAGTTGATATCGGCGGCATGGAAAGTTTTCGGAAGGCTGTCAGCCATAAAACTGTTGGGGTTAAGCTGGAGTTTCTGGAGCGGTTCCGAAGTTTTTCCCTCTTGGAAAACTTCGATAAAAGGAGAGCCTGCGGGAGTCCCATCTGGTTGTATTGAAACGATATGAAATGTGTAGACAGGCACGTTGGGATTGATTTGGACACGAAGAGTTTCCTCTTCTTTGCGAGCATCTTTCAGGAGAGGGCCGTTGAGACGAAAATCTTCTTCGGTCAGTATTTTTGAGCTGACTTTTGAAATCGGTTCTGATGGAGGCCAATTTGAAGTGCCGGATTTTTTGGATATGTCTGGTTACTGCAGCCTGCCAAGAGTATGAGAAATAACAGTATCGGAAGAGATTTTTTCATAAGAATGAAGATAGGTTCTATAATTGCGGAGGACCATACTATCTCTTTAAAGTTTTGTATATGCAAGCAATGTCAGCAATAATTGAAAAACTCGAGGCGGCCCGTGAGCGTTATGCTCGAGCGTTACAAGCCTATTCCTCCCAACATCAAGGCGGAGAAATTGAAGAGTTCAGGGAAGTGCAGGCCGAAAAAATCGCTCTAGAAAGGGAATATTCCTTGGCCAATGGCTGGGAAACCGCTCTTAAGATCGACTGGGTGCCGAAGTGGGATATTGGAGCTCCTTGCCCGCATGTCATTTCTGCGGAGGGGAGAGTCTTTTTGCTCTATTGGATGAATGAGGACGATCCCCAGTGGGACGGAAAGTATGTGAATATCGACGATTCCAAGAGTGAACAGGCTCAACCGATTGCCCTCGTCGAATTTAAAAGATGTTATGTCTATAAATTTGGTGGTATGAACGACGAGGTGTGGTCAGGCCATCCGCTGTATGAGAGAGGGTTGGAAGGTTATCGCGCTCATCAGATCGAAAATTCGCAATGGCTGAAGGATGAGAAAAAAATTAACAGCGTCCATCGTGGCTGCTATAAGGAAGAGCATTGGCTTACGAAAAAGCATTATTTTCTGCTTTTTCATGACGATATGTTTGAATGCTTGGCGGACGGGTATTCGATCGAGGTTTATCGAGACTCCTTCAAAAATGTGATGCGGGTCGCGGCGGAAAGGCTTTTTTGGGGAGTGAGAAATATTGTTTCGGATTGTATGCTTATTCTGAGTAACAATTTTTTTCTAATGTTCTTGTTGCTGCTTCTGCCAGATCGGCGATGAGTTGAGACCGGCCGTGCACATCGAACTCGATTGTGGGTGTTATGTACTGTGCTTGGCTCCCAATAAATTCATTGTCATTATCACGTAATAGATTTGCTTCTCCTCTGTCTGCTGCAATTTGTAACTTGGCCATAAAAGTAAATTGAAATAAATTAAAATGAGATGATTTATAGTTTCCAAAAATATTTTTAGCATATTATAGCCCCAGCAGCACCGCCGCAATCCAGGGGAAGGCTACGGTGACGTCGCTCTGGATGATCTGGTAGTAGCTTTGGGTCGAAAGTTTGTCCCAGGTGATTTTTTCTTTGCCGCCGGCGCCGGAGTAGGAGCCGTATGACATCGGCGAGGAGCCGATTTCGATGAAGCCTGCCCAGTCGCGCACTTTTTTGACGCCGAGATCGTGCTTTAATGAAGGCACGACGCAGATCGGGAAGTCGGCGGCAATGCCTCCTCCCAATTGCAAAAAGGCGATCGGACTTTTGGCGGAGTTTTCCATGTACCAGTCGTAGAGGGACGTGAAGTATTCAAGACCACTTTTCATGATGTTCGGGTCGACGCTGGGCGCGCCTTTTGGCCGATATTTACCGTTGTAGGTGTAGCTGGCGAAGATGTTGCCCATGGTGGAGTCTTCAAATCCTGGCACGACAATCGGAATGTTTTTCTGGTAGGCGGCGTAGGTCCAACAGTCTTCAGGATTGGCAGCCGGATCCGGTTTGATGAGTCCCTGCGCGAAGAGGCGGCGGAAATATTCATGCGGGAAATAGCGTTCACCTTTTTTTTCGGCCTCTTTCCACATTTTGAGGAGATGCGGTTCCATGATGCGCACGCTTTCGTCTTCGGGGAGGAAGGTGTCGGTGATGCGGCGAAGGCCGGCGTCACGGAGTTCGGCTTCCTGTTCGGGCGTGAGTTCGGTGTAGCGCGGAATGTAGGCGTAGTGGGAGTGGGCGACATAGCGATAGTAGGACTCTTCGTGGTTGGCGCCGGTGGCGGAGACGAGATGCACTTTGCCCTGGCGGATCATTTCGGCAAGCATGACCCCGACTTGAAAGGAGCTCAAGGCTCCGGCGATGGTGACGACGAGTTTTCCCCCGTTATCGAGATGGTTTTTGAGCCAGAGGGCGGCCTGGTAAGTAGCCCCGCCGTTACAGTGGTTCAAGGTTCTTTCAGCGAAGGCGGAGACAGGTGTTTTGCTTTTTTTGACATATTGGCTGACGGTGCCGGAGGCGGTTTTGCCGGCTCCGCCGCCTTCGTGGGTGACGATGTATTTTTTGAGGCTTGGGGAAAGTTGGCTGAATTTCGTTTTTTTCATGGGGTTTTTATAAAGAGAATAGAGGGCCAATCCCTTTCGATATGAGGGCTTTTCGGCTGAGGCTATTGTGAATAATTTTGCTTTAAAAAGCAACGTGAGCCTGTTTAAAAAATGGCTTTTCTCTTCAATGTCTCGGAATGAAATGATTAAAGGGGGATTATTTTTTTATCGGTCGAGCCTTTCGGGACCCTGGTGAGTCGCTAGATCGTATTGAACTTCAAGAAACCTCATGAGAAGTTCATTGCACTTATTTTGTGTATTTTTTGAAGCCCACCAGATGACTCTTTCTGGTTCGTCGATAGAAGGAGTTCCATGGCCTTTGGCATGGCATTTGTATTCAGCTCCTGTAATACCTTTAAAGATAATGTTATTTCCTCCCAGCCCCAACTGTGTTCGGAGAGCTTGTCCTATTTCCGATATTCTTTGTTGGACCGGAGTTGGATGATCGAGTTGAGAGCTGAGGGAGAGGAGTTCATTGACTTCGGGATCGTCAGGGGTGGTGACTGATTCGTTGTTTGGAGTTGTGGCTGGTAGCGTGTTCGTTTGGCATCCTCCTAAAAGAAGTCCCCCAGTGAGGATGATACTTTCAAATTTCCTTCTATTCATAAATAAAACTAAAAAATAAATAATCTTTTAGCTTACAGCAGTTTTATCAAGAAGGGAAATATTTATTTTGGAATTTCCCTCTATCTTTTATGTGCGTAAAAACAGGGAGTTGAATTTTTATTGACTAGATGAGTGCTTTTGGGTTCTTGCTTCTGAAATGGTTCACATGGTTTCTTACGGCATTACAGAAATAGGAAACAACATCCCGATCATCTGCTACAGTGCTGGGAAAAGTAAAATCCACACTTTTTCCCCCTGAATGAATGGTTATGGTAGTTCCTTTTGCATTACATGCGGTAATATATGTTTTTCTTCCTCGTATTTCTTTTTTCTTTGCAGTATAGATGGCAGTTGTTTGAGATACAGTAACGGGGTTAGGGGAAAAGGCGGAATTATAAGATACAGATGATCGAGGAGGTTCCTCTGCCCGGCAATCTCCTTTTACTATAATTTCGCCCTCATGTGGAGCATAAATCCTCCATTGTACTCTGTCTATTTTTTGTCCATTATAGGTTGCTCGAGCTACAATTACATTTTTTGTCCAATCCTCAATAAAATCTGTCACCAGTTTTTCTTCTGTTATTGCGTAATGCGTTTCATCTCCATTGACGACTTTTTCGCATCTTAATTGTTGTGGTCCCGCCCAGCTTGGATGAACCTCAAGCCGGCTTATTTCTCTTTTCATGGTATCTCGTATGCCTATTGCTGTAAAATTGACTATTTCAATATCATCACGACGACCTTTATTACCCGCCCAGACCCTATAGGTAAGTCCATTTCCAAACTGACATTCTGAATCTATCCCAAATTTATCCTTAAACATCTTTTTCAAATTAAGTTCATCTTCCGTTACCGTAATTTTGCCTCTCTGAACATCCAGCCATGGGGATAATTCTTGAGGATTATTAGGGTAAAAAAAATCGTCGATAGTTTCCATATGAGGTGGGTAGAAAAATCATGAGAGGTTATTTTAAATAAAAATAATAATTTTGTCAAGTATTTCACTCATAGAAAAAACTTTAGAGTGTTCAAGGAGAATGAGGTTGCGGATTGATGAAAAATAGAACCATTAGAGGGCGCTCAGGGGGACCGCTTTGCACCCTTCTACCTGGAAATAGGGTTCAGGGATGGTTACTTTTTCCAAGCTTTGGTGGAGGATTTATTTTTTTGTCGATGATTGTGAGTGGATTGAGGTTGCAGTGGTTTCAGCCGTACTGGTTGGAGTGAGTGGTGGCGGGGATTTCTTTGGATCAAGAGTTCCCTAAAAAAGCTGGACGATTATAACCCCCTGCATAGACGGCAGTGAAGGTCATGAGGTTCAGTTCTGTTTCCCATAGATAATAAAACGGAAAGATACTTTAAAAAACGCACTTCAATCAAGTAGTGTATTTAATAGTGTTGGCGTACTGAAATTCTTACGCAGATGGTACTGCAATGGGGGGAAGGAGGACTTCTTCCGAGTTTTTTTTATTCTTTTTTTCGAAAGTGAAGCTGAGTTGAGTGTTAGCGTCAGCTGCTTTAAAGGCTTTGATGGGAGGAAGTGATACGAGTACGGCGGATTTTTTTTTCTCTTCTTCAGGCTTATCAATGTTTCTATCTTGCGTTTTTTCCCCTTCTGCTTTTGGAGTTGTGTCGTTGCGGAGCCACACTTCCTGAAGTTTTTTTAGTGTGGCCAGATGAGTTTCAGCTTCTTTTATTGCCTGGGTTAGTTCGGTCAACTGGGCATTTTTTGAAATGCTGGCTTTTTCGGCAATTTGAATAGGTGGAGGGAGTATTTCAGCACTTTTCTTAGTGAATCCGATTGTTTTTTCGCGTACTTCCTGACGTTTATGGCGATAGAGAATATAAGCCTTTGCTGTTTTTGCGTGTCCTTTTTCTATCAGTATTTTTTCTACGAGATCCTGTATTTGTTCAACAGTTGGAACATTGGCTGGATCTTTAAAAAATACTTCCAAAACGGTGACGACTTGGATGGCAATATTTTCTGCGAGTTCTTTGTTAGTGCCTCCGACGCTTTGTGCCGCTTTCCAGATGGCTTCGGTAATTTTGTTTTGGTCGAATGTGGCAATACTCCCGTTTCTCTTTTTTATTTGTTTTATGGTAGCCATACTTTGAAGTAAGATTGTTCACCTGCTCTGCGTCTTTCGGATACTAACAAAAGCTTTCTTTTATGAAAAGAGTTTTCATTTCATATTTCCTTGACGATAGTGTACTTTTTTATTTCAAAATTTTCCTGCTGCCATTGCAAATGGAGCTTTTCCTGAGGACTCTTTAAATTATTGCCGTACGACGTCGGTAATTTTGTGATTTTTATACATTGTTTCTAGCTCTGTTAACGTCATTTCATATTCATCGGGGGCAAAAAAATCTGTTTCCTTAAAATCTATCTTTCCAGCCGTCGGATTGCTGTTGTACTCATAATTACTGTCGTTGAAATATATTTTATCTTTGGTTGTTCCCGTTACTTTCAGAAAAGAGTAGCCTCCTTTTTCTTGCTGGTATTCGTATATATCTCCTTTTTCCGGATGTCGCAGGTATTCTTCCGACTGTTTATCATGTTCGATGTTATAGATGATGCCACCAAGGATTAACAGAATACCGAGGACGGTTCCGATAAAACTGTACCAAGGAGTTTTAGCTGTTATAAATTCATTTCTGGCAAAATTATTGATATCTTCCGGGAGTTGTTTTCCTTTTAATGTCTGTTTACACTCGGTACATACACTAATACATTCTTTTCCTACGGGGAAAACCGGTATCCAAAAAAAATGAAGATAGTTTTGAAAGAAACTGAGATAAAGGGAAGAGATTGCCTGGCAATTTTTGCAACTTATTCCAGTGACCTGAACTGTTTTAAGGCGAAATGAACGAACACCTCCTACAACTATCATTAGGGTTGATTATATATTTAAGCAAGACAATATTGCTCCATTATGTCAAATATGTCAATTGCCCGTCGAGATAGATTTATTTTCCGGAGGTATTATCTTCCAGGTGACCTCTTTTTTAATAGTTCCTGGAATAGTGAAGCCAGAAGCTTTAGTATGACCTCCTCCCTTAAAAAATGAAGCGATTTCCGCCACATTCACATCATCTTTCTTAGTTCGAAGCGAGCCTTTAATATTACCTTTCATATCTTCGCTTATGAGAGCTGCATAGTTGTTTCCATTGACGCTTGATAAGTAATCAATGACGCCACTCAGATGTTCATTTCTTGTCTCGGTTTCGAGGAACTCTTTTTGGGTTATGACGGATACCGCTACGTTGTTTTCCGTAAGGGCAGCATTTTCGAGCACTTTTCCCCATAACTTCAATTGATGGATTGGTCTGTTTTTGAATAGTGCTTGGGTGATAACTTTCTTGTCGGCGCCTTTTTCGAGTAGGATAGCAGCAAGAGCATACACTTCACTGTTGGTATTTGAGTGCATAAAACTTCCCGTGTCGAAATACAGACCATATAAAAGGCAAGTAGCGAGTGTCGTTGATATTTCCACCTCCCATATTTTAAAAAGCTGGTAGAGGACGAAAGTGGTAGAGGCGGCTGTGTCTATGACAAAATTTATATCGCCATAGAGAGGGTTTGAACGATGATGGTCGATGTTAATTGTTTCGTATTGTTTCAATTCCGGTTGTTTTTCCAAAAAAACCGTTTGAGCTGGAGAGCCAGCATCGACGGTTACCAGTACGGTTCCTTCTTCTGCCTGGAAAGAGTTTTTGAAGGTGGTTCCCAGGGGGAGAAAGTCATTTCCTTCTGGTAATTGATCGGCACAGACGGATTCCACCTTTTTTCCTTTCGTTTCTAAGAAAAGCCGGAGAGCAATATTGCTGCCAATGGTATCAGCGTCAGGATTTCGATGTGAAATGATGACTATTTTTTTTGCCTCGAATAATTTTTCTAAAATAAGAGCAGCTGTTTTTTGCAAGGGCAGGAAGTTTAGTTTTTCGGGAAAACTTGCTCGTTGGTCACTGGTTCATAGAGCAAAATCGCTTGAACAGGACACGCCTCGGCTGCCAATTGAATAGTCTCTTTATCGGCGCCGTTTGGGTCTAAGATAATGGCTTTCCCTTCATCATCTAACTGGAATACTGCCCCGGCGATGGCAACGCATGGAGCTGCTCCAATGCAGAGATCCCGATTTATGACGATAGTGAAGGCAGTACCTTTGCTTCCATTATTTTGCATTCCTTGAGAATCTTGTTGGGACGTGTTTTCAGACATTGTGCATTCAGTTCGGTAAGCAATTAATCTTTTTTCCAGGTTACTTCGGCCACTTTATCGCCTTTTGACCATTTAATATCCAGGGCGCCACCTTTATGATCTTCCGATATTTTTTTCCCGAGTTCAACAGCCAATTGGTTTTTTGCCGTATAAATGGTTAATCCGTTCTTCGTTTCTTCAATACGCTCTATTCGATTGAGAATATCCCGTTTTTCTTCCATTGCTGCAACATTTTCTATTCTCTTTTTAATTTCCGCAAGGTTTTTTATAACACCGACTCCTGTTAAATGGAGTACTCCATCGGATATATGATTCTTTTCCATGTGGCAGGCAGGACAGACAGTTTTATGAAGCTGATCGATAAATTTTGTGTCGAGATTTTCGAAACTTTGCCATCGTTTTTCCTGGTATAGGGCATGACAATATTTGCATATCAGCTCTCCCGAGAGCTTTTTCCCGTCGTTTTTTTTGGCCGGGTCGTGATGGGTTGAAGTCATGTTGCTGCTCATAGAGGTGCAGATAAAATAATAGATAAGTACCCAATTGTTAGGAATTTTTCGGTAAATTCTTATAGAGATGTTCAGCCGCTTCCCACTTGAGATTTTTCACATAATCTTCGATGTAAGCTTTTCTATCTGATCCATAATCGATGAAATATGCGTGCTCGTACATGTCCAGAACGATAAGTGGCATGGCACCCCAAATGCCTCCATGGTTGTGGGAATCACAAAGATAGTTGTGAAGGCGGTTGTCATTATAATCCCACGCAAGGACGACCCACCCGCGGGCTACCATACCGGCAGCCTTGAGGTCTGTCAGCCAGTTTTCAAATGATCCGAACTCTTCATTAATAGCTTTTACCAGTTCAGGAGCCTTGGCCTGAACTCCTTCTCCTCCTAAAACATTGAAATAGTATTCATGAAGGTAAATGCCATTAGCAGCAAAACTTTCTTCCCGTTTTAGTTCTCCGTATTCGCTATAGGTAGCATTGGCGAGTGATCGATCTGCTTTTGTTAACTTTTCTTCAATCTCGTTTCGTTTGTTCACATATCCCACGTAGAGTTTATCATGGTGGATTTGCATGGTTTTTTCACTTATTCCAATGAGTTGCTTTTTAAAAGGGAGTGGTTTTGGTTCGTATTTCATAGTGAATAGTTAGGAATTATGGAGGGCCTCTACTGTCTTTAGAGTACCCAAGATACGTACAATTGGCAATTCATGAGAGATTTATGGAGCTTCCCGTAAAAGTTTATTTTCTGTGTTGTCGGAAAATTTTGATCTGCCGGCATGCCTGATATATTCTGATGCAAAATTGTCCTGCCACCTTGCCAACGGCAGCTTGTGCAGAAGGTTCTTATTTTCCTCCATAATGTGGCTGTTGTCTAGAGAAATCCGGCGGCTTGCAATTGATACAATTTGCGGTAAAGGCCGTTTGTTTTTTTGAGGAGGGCACTGTGGGAACCTTCTTCGATAATTCTTCCATGATCAAATACTAAAATACGATCGGCTGACTTGATCGTGCTGAGTCGGTGAGCGATAATTATTGACGTTCTTCCCAAGAGCAGATTTTCGAGAGCATCTTGTATCAATCGTTCCGATGCGGAATCGAGTGAACTCGTCGCTTCGTCCAAAATGATGATGGGCCGGTTTGCTACTATTGCTCTGGCGATGGCGACCCGCTGTCTTTCACCCCCGGAAAGTTTTATGCCTCTTTCTCCTACGAGCGTTTCATATCCTGCTTGTAAACGGGCAATAAATTCATGCGCATGGGCTTTTTTGGCGGCTGTTTCTATTTCCGATTGAGAAGCATTTGGCCGACCATAGGCGATATTTTCAAATAATGTGCGGTGAAAAAGTATCGGATCCTGAGGGACGAGTCCAATGCATTCTCTCAAGGACTTTTGAGTTACTTTCGAAATATTGTGTGAATCAATTCGAATTTCCCCACTTTCAATATTGTAAAGGCGTTGAATCAATTTCACGAAAGTGCTTT
Organism: uncultured Candidatus Peribacteria bacterium; assembly: GCA_964435355.1. GTDB lineage: Bacteria > Patescibacteriota > Gracilibacteria > UBA1369 > UBA1369 > CAYSYL01. The sequence continues at coordinate 12,268 of CAYSYL010000011.1, forward strand.
TCCCACTTCCGCTCGATCCCACGAGAGCTATTTTTTCTCCCGGTTTAATGGTGAGGGAAAAATTTTCAAAAAGGTAGTGAGTTTGTGTGGGATAACGGAAATTGATGTTATCAAAAATAATTTCTCCTTTGTTAACCTTAAGCTTTTGCTGGCCGGGGTGATCCTGAATATCGACCGGTGATTCCCAAAGCTGAATAACGTCTTCCATATCATTGACTGATTGGTTAAGGTCACGAATTCTATCTCCAATTGAGCGCAAATATCCTGTGAGAAGTTGGTAGCTGGAAAATATAAAAACGACGTCTCCTGGGGTAAAATTTCCCCGAATCCATAGCCAAATAGCACCTGTTAAGAGGAAAAATTTAAAAGAATTGTTAATGATGCTTTGGATCAGGGACATGATATTCCCTCTCATCCACGAATTTTGCGCCAGGTGCATCCACTTTATGGAAGCTTTCTCGAAATAACTGTGTTCCCTCTTTTCTCCGGCGAAACTTTTGACCGTCATATTTGATGCTAAGGTATCAGCGAGAATTCCTCCTAATTTACTATCTTCCATATTTGCTTTCCGATTTGCTGGTGCAACATATTTCATACTGAGTGTTACGCTGAAAATTCCATAAAAAAAAGCGAAAACGGCAAAAATAAATCCCAAGGTTTGCTGGCGAAAAGAAATTAAAATGATCATGCCGATAATAATTCCCGTGGTGGGGTAGAGTTCATAACAGATAGTGTCATAAAAACTGTGAATTGCCCGCATGGCACGTTTTATTTTTGTTACGGTGGCACCGGAGTAGCTGTTGGCATGCCAGTCAGCCGATAAGTGTTGAACGTGATCGAGTGTTTCGGCTGCAACGAGGCGCTCTACTCTAGCATCGGTGTAACAATTAAGAAAATGTGCGAATCTCAAGCTTACATGATATATGACTCCCTGAGCTACTAATAGTATTACCATTTCAAAACTGTGTCCGAATTTTTCCGGTGTGGGGTTAAGCGTTATACTGTCGATTAACCATCCCATGATAAGCGGGTTACATAGCTCTGCTATGATCATGATAGTCATGCAAAGATAGGCGAGACTGACGGTTAATGTGAATCTTCGGAAATACCTCCATGTAAATTTTACAACATCCATGAAACGGACGGTTTTCATACTTACTTGTCATTATTACTTTCTTAAAGTACCTTTCGTTTGATGAAAATGGCAAGGAGTAATACTTTGTAGGGAAGATGGATGGGTTGGATATAAGGAATCTTTTTTATTGTAGATTTATGCATAATGAGCAAGAAATTATTCAGCCAATGAGGAGATCGGATATCCCTTTGGCCTATGCCCTTCGTCCAGAAACATTGGAAGATTTTTTTGGTCATGATGATGTGGTTGGTCCGGGTAAAATGCTGCGAGAATTAATCGAAAAGGATCAACTCCATTCGGTGATTTTTTTTGGTCCGCCTGGAACTGGTAAGACAACTTTAGCCCACATCATTGCCAATAAAACTGAAGCTGCATTTGAAATGTTAAGTGCTGTGACGGGAGGGATTCCTGAACTTCGTAAAATTATAGCCGCCTCGTTAGATCGGAAACGGCTGGGACAAAAAACAGTTTTATTTGTGGATGAGATTCATCGCTTTAATAAAGCTCAGCAGGATGCTCTTTTGCCGTATGTGGAGGATGGAACGGTCATTTTAATCGGCGCCACCACGGAAAATCCTTCGTTTGAAGTCATTTCTGCTCTTTTATCGAGGTCGCAGGTTTTCGTTTTTAAACCTCTCGATGAATGGGCTCTTCGGAATATTTTGCACCGAGCATTAGGCAAAGTTTCGAAACTGAATCCCTCTCCACTTTTAGAAAAGATTTCTCCCGAAGCGGAGGAGTTTTTGGTGCGGTTTTCCAATGGAGATGCGCGGTTTATGTTAAACACATTGGAAGTTGTTTTAAAATTGGTATCAAAAAAAGAGGCGACTATAGCTGATATACAAGCGATCTTACAGCGGAAAAATTTGCGGTATGATCGAAAAGGAGAAGAGCACTATAACCTTATTTCCGCTTTGCACAAAAGTATGAGAGACAGTGATCCTGATGGTGCCCTTTATTGGATGGCACGAATGTTGGAGGCTGGCGAGGATCCCTTATACATTGCCCGTCGTCTGATTGAATTTGCTTCCGAGGATATTGGTATGGCTGATCCTCATGCTTTATTGGTAGCAGTTGCCGCTAAAGATGCCTGTCATTTTTTAGGTATGCCTGAGTGTCGTGTTAACTTGGCTCAAGCGGTCATTCATTTAAGCATGGCTCCTAAAAGTAATGCTGTTTATGAGGCATATGAAAAAGCGGCTTCCGATGTCCGGAAGTATGGCAACCTTGAGGTGCCACTTCATATCCGAAATGCTCCTACGAAACTTATGAAAGAGTGGGGCTATGGCAGAGGTTATCAATATGCTCATAATTTTCCAAATACAAAAGTTGATCAGCAACATTTGCCCGATCTAATAAAAGATCATGTGTATTATCACCCGACAGACCGGGGTATTGAGGGAAAGATTAAAAATAAACTTTCCCGGGAATAAAATCGGTTAAAGCCTCTTGCCGATTGAATTTTATTATTGGGTTATTTTGTTGACGATTGCATGTTGTCCATTCATGGCTAACCATGCACCGGCAACTCCGTTGATGACCGTTAAGAAAAGTCCAATAATGCAGAGCACGACGGCAGCTGTCGCCTTCCCGCTTTTCCCGGCTTTCATGGCTTTGATTCCTTTAACGAGTCCGATGATTTGGATTGGTAATCCGATGATAGGGATAAGCCAAGCCAGCATTCCAATTATTCCAAGTACGAGAGCTGTTGTGGATCCATCATCGACCATTACTGCAGTAGTATTTGGAGTGGTTGGTGTTTCTGTTGTCATAAAGTGAAAATAAAGGATAATGTTGAGCGAATTCTACCTTCTTTCATATTAAAATCAATGAAACTCGACCAGCGCCGGTTTATAGAGATTCTTTTTAAGTGGTGTGCCCTTAATAAAAGAGAGTTTTCTTGGCGAAAAACAAAGGATCCTTATGCTATTTGGGTTTCTGAAATTATGCTTCAGCAAACACAAACGAAAAGAGTAGAAGTTTTTTACGACAAATTCCTTCGGCGGTTTCCCACCGTTCAGTCATTAGCCTCTGCTCCATGGAAAGAGGTACTGCATTATTGGCAGGGGCTTGGGTATTATCGAAGAGCTCGATCACTGCATGCAGGAGCTAGTAAGATCATGACAGAGTATTCGGGAGAGTTCCCTTCGACTTTTGCTGCCTTGCGATTTTTGCCCGGGGTTGGAATTTATACGGCTGCTGCCATTGCAAGTTTTGCTTTTGGAGAAGCAGTTGCTGCTATTGATACAAATGCTGATGAAGTTTTTGCCCATGTTTTTGGAGTACAGTGGAAAAAACTGAAGCCGAGGGAAAAGTTTTCTTTTGCTTCATCATTTGTTCCACCAAGGCAAAGTGCTCAATTTAACCATGCCATGATGGATTTTGGAGCATTTCTTAAAAACATATCCACTCATGAGCTTTGTCCCTTTCACCTTTTTTGTTCCGGCATTTTGCCCCGTAGTATAAAGAAAAATGCTCATTCTTTTCAAGAAACGGCTGTTCGTAAGAATATCAAATCCATCCCTTATAAATTTCAGAAGTGTATAAAAGTTGCCGCAGGAGTATTAATTTATGAAGGTAACGTTTTGATAACACAAAGAAAAAATCCAGGGCACCTCGGTGGTTATTGGGAATTTCCAGGGGGTAAATTGGAGGCAGGTGAAGATCAACGGAGCTGTTTAAAAAGAGAGATGTACGAAGAGTTGGGAATTCAGGTTTCGGTTCGTCCTCCTTTTCATACAATGGACGCTTTATATGAAGGGGTTAGGTATAAAGTATCGTTTCATCGGTGTTCACTGTTGGATGGAGAGCCAAAGGCTTTGCAAGTTGCAGATTTTCGATGGGTTAAGCCTGCGGATTTTATACACTATAATTTTTTGCCTTCCAATAAAGATGTGTTGAAGATTATTCAGAAAAAGAAAGCTATGTTGCGGGTGTGATTTTTGTAGAGTAATTTTTTACATTTTTTATAATTTACAAAAGCTTTTCCTGAAGCTATTTATTTTGGATAAAGAGTTGTCTTGAAGAATATTTGTATGATTTTTTTTCTTTTAAAGCTTATATGTACAGATATCTTTTTACCTTGGATTTTATGAAGAAATTGATAGCGTGTTTTTTATTGTGTTTTTTCATTTTAGTGGGGTGTCAATCGCTTGATAATAAAACAAAAAACTATAATTCGAATCCTCCTCATAATTTTTTCAATGCCCATAATGTGAAGCGTGGAGATCACATTGGAGGATGGACAGTTTCCGTTATAGCCCCTTTTTCTTCATCTTTCCCGCTTTCCCCTGATAATTTGAGAATTTTGTTTAAAGGTAAAGAAACCATTAAAGGGACATATCATAATTACTCCAAGGGAGCCGGTATTTTACAGAATATTGTCTGTATGGACCATATAGACGAGCCTTCTTTACATAAACTTCCGAGAATGATAGAGGATGATAGAACTCCCTGGTTCTGTTTTAGTAATAGGGGGTTATCGAAGGTTGAATTTTCTCCCTCTGGTAGTAGCGGTATTGCCGAGGTAGAAATAAAAAATTATGAATATGTTTATTTTCCTTCCGAAGTTGGAAATACGGCTGAATTAACGAAGGTAATAAGTAAAAATATAGATTATAGTCTTTCGAACCGGCAAAGCGACGCTTTTATCCAGAAAGTAATTTCACAGATGCCAAAAGGGTATGTTCAAATGGTTGGTCATTATCCAGATCGTCCTATGGCATTTTATGTTGTTGAGACTCTTCTTTTCAAACCTTGCGTCGCTAAGGAGGAAGCAGATTTGGAGTGTCGTACTTCCCTTCAACTGTGGTCAGAAAAGGATGACTCTTCTTTAAAAAATTACCTCCAAAAAAATCCTCCTTTTAATACTTATGAGAACAGTTTTGGCAAAAAGTTGATTATTAATAGTGATACGAAGAACGGTATTCCTGAATATGCTTCTACTGATTGGAAACCGGGTTTTGGTATGGGTGGTGAAACTTCTCTTGAAAAGGAATATGTTTTTTACTTTCCAGATCGGTCGATAACTCGAGCCGTTGTAAGTTTTTGGCCTTATGACCCTGAGAATAAATTTCAAGAAAAACCTTTGCCGGAAATTCAAAAAGTTCTCAATAACTACTATAAAATCCTTACTCCACAAGAATCAATGCAAGAAGTTTAAAGCTCTTTTTTTATTGTATGTTAAAAATGTTTAAGTCTTTTGGGGAAATAGTTGGTAAGTTTTTATGGAAACTTTTTTATTGGTTTCAGGAAATTTTTTGTCATATTTATTATGCTGATGTTGTTGTCTATGGAGGAAGCTCAGCTGCTGTGATGGCTGCTGTTCAGGTGGCTCGTATGGGACCGTCGGTAATTATCGTTTCCCCAGATGAACATTTGGGGGGGCTTTCATCTTCGGGACTTGGCTGGACGGATGTTGGCGCCAAGGAAGTGATTGGAGGGCTTGCCCGAGAGTTTTATCATCGAGTTTTTCTTCATTATCAGGAACCTTCGGCTTGGAAGTGGCAGAATCCTCTTGAATATGGAAATAAGGGGCAAGGTAATCCCGCTATTGATGCTGAGAAAAATACGATGTGGGTATTTGAACCTCATGTCGCTGAAACCATTTTCCAGCAATTCCTAAAAGAACATCATATCCGAGTTTATAAAAAAGAATATCTTAATAGAAAAAGTGGCGTTATTGGTTGTTTGGGCTTTATTAAATGGTTTCACACATTGAGCGGTAAAATTTTCGAAGCGAAGATTTTTATTGATGCTACCTATGAAGGAGATTTAATGGCTGCTACCGGTATTACTTATCATGTTGGACGTGAACACCGTGATTTTTATGACGAGCATTGGAATGGTATTCAAATGAATGTTTTTCAGCATGATCATTATTTTCAACAGCCCATTAGTCCTTTTATTATTCCTGAAGATTCTCACAGTGGTTTACTACCGCGAATTTCAGCCTATGCCCCACGAGTTCAGGGTGAGGGAGATGACAAAATCCAGGCGTATTGTTTCCGACTTTGTCTCACGAAGCACCTTGAAAATATGGTTCCTATAACTCAACCGGCCGACTATGACCCGTGGCAATACGAACTTTTGATTCGGGTTTTTGCTTCGGGATGGAAAGAGGTGTTTTATAAATTTGACCCTCTTCCCAATTGGAAAACGGATGTCAATAATCATGGTCCTTTCAGTTTCGACAATATAGGCATGAATTATGATTATCCCGAAGCTTCTTATGAAAGGCGGAAAGAAATTATTGAGGCCCATCAAAACTATCAGAAGGGACTTCTATATTTCATTATGACAGACCCTCGTATTCCCTTCGATATTCAACAAGAAATGAAACAATGGGGCTATGCCAAGGATGAATTTGAAGAAAATAAGCATTGGCCATACCAGATATATGTACGTGAAGCACGACGTATGGTAGGGGAGTTTGTTATGACGGAAAATGAAATACTGGGGAAGAAACCTGTTCTTCACTCAATTGGCATGGGGTCTTATACTTTGGACTCTCATAATGTTCAGAGATACATTAAATGTGATGGATTTGTCCAAAATGAAGGGGATATTGGGGTTAATCCTGAAAAACCTTACCGGATCGCTCTTGGAACAATACTGCCGAAAAAAAACGAAGGTAAAAATCTTCTCGTTCCGGTTGCCGTATCCAGTTCGCATATCGCATTCGGTTCGCTTCGTATGGAACCAGTATTCATGGTTTTGGGACAAAGCGCCGGTACTATTGCCGCCTTGGCTGTTCAGCAAAAAAAAGAACTACATGAAATGCCGTATGACGAGATAAGAGCTCAATTATTGCAGGATGGTCAGGTTCTGGAGTTCCCATGATTTTTAATGGCCGGATTGTTAGTACATGACCTCAACGAGCTTTACCTTCTCGAATTGCCAATGAAACCATAGTGTAGATTCTATATCCCAATAAGAACGTGCGATAAAACCTTTTTTGGAGCTGAAATATATTCCCTGAATGGCAAGTATGGCTTTGAGGGTCATGTGTATTGCATCATATTTTTTTGCTAAACATTTCCAATCGGGGAAAAGGAGTCCCTGAGATTCAAATGGGTGCGAAAGAACTAGTTCCACCCAATCATTGGCACTGGTAATTTCCCGTATTCTGACTCCTTTTTCTGATTTAATAGACCATATTCGCCATGGTTTCTTTAAAAAATCTGATGTGGCGTATTGATTAATATATATTTGCCATATCCCGTAGGTATTATGTGTTGAAGTCGAAGTGAAAAGTCCTATGGAGAATGGTTTTGTGCCTGCCTTGATATTTAAGTTTTCGGATAGAGTAATAAAATGTTCTTTTTTTAAAACAGAAATATGTCCACTCCTGCCTGTTGAACTGCCCCTACCGATCCAATACTGTGATGTGAGATCAAGTGGCCCTTTCACTATGGTTGGTAGTTTTTTTTCTAATCGTTTGAGTAATTTGCTTTTCTTTACACAGGTGTCAGCAATTGATGCAGAAGTTCTGTATTTTGCTACTCCCGGATCATTGATTCGCTCTAAAAGAAGTAAGATCTGTTAGTATATTATCTTGAAAATGTTGGAAAGGTTCACCATCTAATTCAGCTATCCGCCTTTTAAGTTCTCCACTGCCATCAACTGTTGATTTTGCATAATCTTCCATTTGTTACGATTGATAATTTATCAGAAAAATGGCAATGATTTTAAAATAGGAAGTTATTTTTAAATGTACAAACAAATGGAAGTAAATTAGAAATGACGTTTTGTAAATTGTCGCTAATGCCTCTCATTTTTCTAGTATTTCTCTTTTGTAAAAAATGACTCTACATTTTGGAGGAGTAAGAACGGGTTATGAATAAAATAATTATCGTGTCGCATTTGAGCTATAAAAAAAAGAGCCGATAGAGTTTTGGACGACTCTTATATGGCCTTTATGGTAGTCCCAAGGGGAATCGAACCCCTGTTTTCAGGATGAAAACCTGATGTCCTAGCCGCTAGACGATGGGACCCTTTCTTTTTTCGTGGTTTTTGTGCGTACTTCCATTTTTTGTTCGCGCCTGGAAGTATAGCGGCTTGGAGAGTAAAGTCAATTTGCCCACTTCTGAGCATCGTATCTTTTGAAAAGGGATTTTTATGAGAGTTAGAGAGGGGTCGGTTTAATGTGTTCTGTTACTTCCGGCTTTAACATTTTTTGAAGCAATGGATTTTGCTCAAGCTTTTTGTATGACATGACCTCAATTATTTTATTAATAACGTTATCACGCTCGATAATCAGCTTTTCCTGACGGCTTTGCTCCTGGTCCAACTCATATCCTTTTTGGTTCGATTGAGTGGTATTAAGGAGGTAGGTAATGCTCAGTGTTAAGATAATGGCAAAAAGCGTAAACATGAGCATGTAGATGCTTTTCTTTATTTCTTCGGAAAAGGTCTTTTTTTTTGTAATATTTTTTCCCTGGCGTTGTCGCTCGATAATTTCAAAATCCATAGGTAACGGATGAAGGGTCGGGTGAAGCGTTTGGAACTGTTGCTGTAAACTGAACGGTAATTATTCCAGCTCCACTTGGTGCTAGCGCTTCAAAAGCGGACTTGGAGAGATCGAGATCAACGCCGGTAACATACGGACCCCGATCGTTGACGGTCACTTCTACGGTTTTTCCGTTTTGCGTGTTTTGGACGAGAAGTTTTGTCCCGAAAGGAAGTGTTTTATGTGCCACCGTAAAATGGTTTGGGTTGTACGTTCCTCCCGAAGCCGTTTCTTGATTTGCCAATAGGTCAGCATACCATGTGGCGCGGGCAAAACGAAGCCCTTTTGAGCTTTGCTGCATTCGATATATCAATTGAGCGAACTCTCCTCGAGTTACTTCCATTCCGGGAGACAGCCCCCCATCACTCCTGTTTTCCAGGTAGAGGGTTCTTTCTTTTGCTATTTCGGCATATTGAGCGAACCAATCTTCTATTTTTACATCGCTGTAGGAGTTTACTTCGACAATTTCAGGCAGTGATGCTCCTTCCTGATTGAGAGCTATTTTAAGCGCTTCCGCTCGATTGAGTGTTTTTTCGGGATGAAAATTTTTATCGGGATATCCTTGTACGATGCCTTGTGCCCATGCGTCTTTAACATATGGGTAAAACCATGCTTCTTTTGGGACATCGGGAAAAGACATCTCCTCACCCTTTTTTTCTTCTTTTTCTTCGGGAAAGGCCTTCATCAGCATTTTGAGGGCTTCCGCCCGATTGATTTTTTCATCTGGACGAAAAGTTCCGTCATCATAACCGTCAATGAGATGGTTTGCTTTTAAGTTTTGAAGAGGAACAAAAAAATAGTCACCTTCGATTATATCCGTAAAGATGGCTTCTTGTGCGTAACTTCGTGGAGTTGCGATAAAAATTATGGTAATCGCGAGTACGATTTTTATCGTATGTTTCATAGACTTCAAGAAACGATCTTTGGCTTTATCGTGAGGTAACGAAGATCTCCTTCCCCGATTGATTCGGTTTCAATATCTTTGAAGTTTTCTCCCGTAAGATGAAGATGTACTAATCTTCTGAAGTAGGGAGACATTGGAGGGAGAGATTGAACGTGTTTTGTTTTCCTGACATTTTCAACTTTTCTTTCCGCCATTTTAAGAACATTTTCTTCTTGCCTTTTTCGATAATCGTCAACATCCAAAACAATACTGTACTCACCCGGTTCTTTTTTAAAAAGGAGAATTTTAAAGATGGTCTGGAGTGCCTGGATATTTTCCCCATGATATCCAATGAGCAGGCTTGGTTCCTCACTTTCGATATTAGCTCGAAAGCTTTCGTTATCTTTTTTTTCGACCCGAATTCGGCGGAAGGGGGTGTTGAGCTTTTTAAGTAAATCTTCTAAGAGTTCCTGAATAGTTGTCTCCATATAAAAAATAAAAATTATGAATAGGCGATAGAATCTATTTTTTGTTTTTTGCTTCAAGATAGGCGTCGACCTGTTTATTCACTACTAACTGCTGAAATATTCCGTATATGGTTGAGGTGGCCCAATAAAGACCGACTCCGGCCGGGACTGAGGCGGTAAATACGGCGATCATCACGGGCATGATATAAACCATCATTTGACTTGCCATTTCCATTTCCGTACCGACAGATTTTTCTTTTTTCTTTGTATCTTTCTCAGAGTTATTTCCTTTTCGTAAAAGTGCCAGTTTCATTTGTAAAAACTGCAGTCCTCCGACAATAAGCGGAAGGACGAAGAAGTTTACTTTCGTGAGTGGCAGGATATTCAAGAAAACCGTGTGAATTGTATGGATCGAGAAGTTTTTTAGCGGTTCGTAGAGCAGGTAACTTTCCGAAGGATTCAACCCATTTTGAATCACGTGATAGAGGGCGAAAAGAATAGGGATTTGAATGATAAGAGGAAGGCAGCTTCCAAAAGGATTAACTTTATGTTCTTTCCACAGGTTCATGGTCTCTTTTGCCAGCATTTCCTGATTGTTTTTATGTTTTTCCTGTACCTTTTTAAGATGAGGTTGAAGCTCCTGCATTTTGCGTTGCGATTTGAGAGCTTTTTGTGAAGGAATAAGAAGAATAGTTCTGATAAGTATGGTGAGGATGATAATAGCAAATCCAAGATCTTTTCCAGGGACCACACTTATTATGTAAATAAGTGAATTATAAATGGGTTGATAAAAAGCTGTGGTCCAGAATATCGAAAACCATCCTTGTGGAACCACGTCAAATTCATTTGATTCAATGACCTCTTTTTCTATGGGGCCGGCACTGTTTTTATTAATTGTTACTTTAATCTTATACTTCCCCAGTTCTCCAAAAAGTTTTCCGTTCCATGGTCCGAATTTTATTTCTGTTTCAGAGTTTGGCTGAATTTGTAGGGAAGGAGTTGTTTCGCAAGTGATGTCTGTCGTGACGTTAAGAGGATTCCAATTTCCTTTTTTATATGCCACGACCTCCAGAGGTTGTGTCGGACAGGCCTGTGTCAAGACGGTTACTGCTTTTTCGGTGTTATTGTGGATTTTAACGTGGACCTCTTCATGGATCGGATACTCCTTTTTTGTTGTACTGACACTAAAAGGAGCACTATTTTCCTGGGGAGCGTTTTTCGGGAAAAGGAACGTCATTCCCAGATATACGACGAGGGCTACGATAACCAGATTTAAAAGTTGTTTTTTATCCATAAAAAAGAGAACCGGCTTATTACATCGTCATGTTTATTGGCCGATTTTATCGAGTAGAAGAAGTAAGTTTTTTTTAAGTTGTTCATAGTCTTTCCCTTTAGCCTGAGTTTTGGCGATGATGATCATATCTGAGGGACTTTTGAGTATTGAGCTTTCAAGTCGAAGAATCTCATATATTTGTCGACGAAGTCGATTTCTATCCACCGCTAGGGGAGCAATTTTCTTACTGACAATGACACAGAAATGGCTATTTTCAGCTTTCGTTACAAGATATTTTGTATCGAAAAAATTGTTGGATATTCTTTTCCCCTTGGAAAAGAGATGCGCAATACGCCATTTTTTAAGTCGCCACGTTTGAGTAATCATGCGAGCGGTTGAAGCAATTATGCTGCCTTGCGCTCATCACTTACGGTTAATTTATGCCTTCCTTTATTTCTTCGGCGACTCAATACTTTGCGACCATTTTTGGTTTGCATTCTTTTTCTAAAACCATGAGTTTTGGCGCGTTTTCGTTTTTTAAGTTTAGTTAACATAAATATAGTATGGAAAGAGAGGGCTGTAAGATGATAGCTTTCGAGTAATGACCTGTCAAATTTTTTGCTTTCTTTTTAAGTCCTTCTGGAGAGAATAGTAGGCTAAGAATCCTCCCGGGATGGGGAGCCAAAAACTTATTAAACGATAAAGAATAATAGCGGCAAAACTTATTTTTGGATCTATGTTGGCTTCGAGAAAAATAAGGATAAGGGTGGCTTCAGACGCCCCCAGCCCCGCTGGGGCCAGTGTCAACTTGCTAAAAAGAGTTGAGGCGGCGAAGGCAAATATAATCAACCATAGGGAAGGAGTCATTCCAAAGGCCATGAAGGAGAAGGCAAGTGTGGCGATATTGGAAGCGTAATAAAGGAAGCAGGCGAAAAGAGCCTGTCCGGCAATTTTTGGTTTTTTGAAAAACTCTTTCCAATAACCTTTCCTGTTTTTAATGAATTCGAAAACAGGCTTTGCCCATTTGTAATTTCCCAAAATTTTTTCGAGTTTTTCAACAATCTTTTTACGTCCAATATATATCCCACCGATAATTATCGCGGATATCAGAAGCGTAATGGTGAGGACGGAGCTGTTAATGGAAATGGGCAGCTCGGGAAGGAAGAAAATGGGAATAATAGTCAGTACCCCTAAGAGGAAGTAGGTTATGAAAGTCCAACAAACAATGAGAAAAATGAAGTTTTCCGAGCTGACTCCCAGTTTCCGATAGAAGTGGTATGAGGCGACTATTCCACCCGCTTCTCCTACCGGTAATAAATGGGCGGCAAAAACATTTAAGGCGCCAATACGAAAAGTATCCTTTATGCTCAATTCAATGCCTATGATTTTAGTTAGTGCTTTGGCAAGCCATCCATCCCCAATATACTGACTTATTTGTGCGAGAACGGCAAGAAAAAGCCATCCATAACGCAGTGAATCTTTCAGAAGTGCCAGCTGCGAGAATTCACCGATATGTGGGATTAATTTGCTGATTGCCAGCAGAATAAATGCCACCAAGATGATATATTGGAAAGGCTTTAACGCTTTAAAAAGATTGTTTTCTTTTGTAATAACGTCTTTACTTATATTCTCTTTATCTAACAGGTCAGTTGACATACTGCGCCTGAGGTTAACACAAGTTTTTTTCTCATGCAATGCAGCGTCTTCTTACGTTCATGTCTTATTACCTTTCACCTCGTGTGACTCTCTTTTTCATTTGAGATTCTTTTCGTTTTATTGTATCTTTAACGAGACCACTTTTACCCTATTTCTTATTATTCTTATTCAATTTCAATGCGGCTTCAGAGTTTTTACGAATTTCTTTTTGTTGGCACTGATGAAGGAAACTTCGTAGAAAATTATGCTTACGACCTGGGTGAGGGAGGAGAAAGTAGTGGGAAGATATTTATTACGTTAGATATACAAGGGAATCCTGCTGAGGCAGAGTCCATTGGAGAAACCATGTTTGACACGATGCGTCGTGTTTTTTTTGCTGAAGTTGATAAAGATCCCTATGCTCGTTTTGAATCGGCTATTAAATCTGTGAATCAGGAGCTTCACTCTATTAAGGAGCAAAAAAGTTCCCGTTTTATCGGCCATTTGAATGTTTTGATTGTTGCTATTGTTGGAAACGACCTTTTTCTTACTCAATGCGGTGAATCGGAAGCTTATCTTATACGAAAAAGACTTTGCAGTAGTATAAGTGAAGGTCTTCAGGATGAAGAGTCTCCTGACGTTTTCAGCAATATTGCCAGTGGAACGCTTGAACCGGGAGATTTTGTTTTGTTGGGATCTACCAGACTTTTGCGATATATCAGCAAAACCGATCTTGGAAAAATATGTTCCTCACGTAATTTGGTGAGTTGTTTGGCGGAGTTGAAAGAGTTTTTAGCAGCTGAAGCATTAACCCGTGTCGGAGCCATTGGCATACAAATGGTAGAGATGCCATCCCACTCCTCTCAGTCACATGATCCCACCATTACTTCCCATATGGAGAAGGAGGAAGTGTATAGTGCTCAAGATTCCCGTCGAAAAGTTTCTGAGGAAGGTGCTTATAAAAAAGCAACTACCGCTCTCCTGGATGCTCTTGAGAAAGTTAAGTCTCTTACATCCGACTTGAAAGATCGAGTAACCACATCCAGTGGTCGATCAAACTATCGTTCTCCAAACCGGGAAGTGAAATCGGTTGGAATGCCGTGGAGTAAAGATAAAATCATTATTGCTTTTGGGCTGTGCCTCTTCTTGCTTGTTATCGGTCTTTGGTGGTTAAAGGCCAAAGGTGATGAACAGCAAACTATTGAGAAATATACGAAAGAACTCACTGACGCTCAATCTCAAGTTTCTACTGCTGAAACGACCAAGAATTACAGTAAGGAGGAGGCCCTGAAGCTTTTGGTTTCTGCACAGACGAAAGCTGTTGAGGTATTGAATTCCGGTTATTTACGGGCAAAATCAAATGAACTTTTGAAGCAGATTGAAGTAGCCCGGGATGGAATTGATGGAGTCTCTCATCCAAAAGCTAAAGTCCTGGTAGATTTGAGTTTGAAGAGGCCGAATGTCAGCGCTTTGGGGATTTTAAGCGTCAACAAACAGCTTTTTGCTTATGAATATAACGCTTTGTATCCTATTTTGGCTGATAAGGTTCAAGATCCTCTTACTTTGACGGATGGTACTGACAAGGTGGTCGCTGCAGCAGCCTATGATGATCTTAATTCGCTTCTCTTTTTAACCCAATCCGGTAAACTTCTTGAATATCTCGATTCTCGTGTCAGCTTTGTCGATAGCTCTGATGGATCTTTTAAGAAGGGCACGGCTCTCAGTGCTTATAGCAATAAACTTTTCGTGTTGGATCCTGCCGGCAATCAAATCTGGCGCTATACCCGCCGCCGAGATAAATTTGATCCGGCTGAGCCATATAATGTGAATGGGGATGTCAAAAAAGGAACTTCTATCGCTATTGATGGCAACATTTATGTTCTCAACAGCGATGGAACTATTACCCGTTTTTATCTGGGGAATACCGAAAGTTTCCCGATGAAGAAATTACCTTCAACGCCTGCTTCTCATCCCGTGAAGATTTATACGGAAGCTGATCTTACCCAGATTTTTGTTCTTGATCCCGAGAATAAGCGTGTGCTTGTTTATTATAAAGATGAACGGAATGGTTTGAGCGCTGTCTATAACAATCAGTATGTTTTTGACGACATTCCGAATTTGAAAGATATGTATTTTGATAAGGATACCAATAAACTTTATTTGGTGGATGAGACGAAGGTTTACGAGGTCGGCCTTTAGAAGATCCTGTTGAAAAAGCGCCTCTTGCGGCGTTGGGAGGAAA
>CAYSYL010000012.1:0-23907 GCA_964435355.1 uncultured Candidatus Peribacteria bacterium
CTTCGGGAGTATTGTTGAGTCCAAGAGACAAGCGCAAAAGTGGAGGGTATTTTTTGAGGTTTTTCAGGTAGTAGTGACAGCAGAAATATCCGCTCCGGCACATGATCCCCTGCTGACTGAGGTAAAGAGCGAGGCGATGGGCGTCAATATTTGGCTTATAAAAACTTATTACCGTTCCCGGCTCCTTATTGAGAAGATGAAGATCAGTGAACTGCTTCAGAGTGTTCCATAATTTTTCTGCGAGCATTTTTTCATAGTCATGAGGAGTCATTTTTTGCGGCCGATAATTTTTGAGCCAGCGAAGCGCTGCCTCCAGACCGATAATCCCCGCCCAGTTCTGGAGTCCCGTTTCGAGCCGTGCGTTGAGTTCTTCTTTGTCGCTGATAAGATCAAACGTTTTTTCGTGGACGTCCGTGACGGTTCCTCCTCCGATGAGAAAAAAATCCATTCGCTCGAGGAGCTCTTTTTTTATGATGATGAATCCAAGACTTGGGCCGTACATTTTATGGCCTGAACCGCATAGGGCATCGAATTCCACATTTTTAAGATCGCCAATGCCATGACCGAAATGCTGGGCTCCATCCAAGATAATGACTCCCCCCGCCTGATGCACCTTATGGGTGAGTTCCTGTACGTTTTTAAGCCGGCGCCCATCGATGTTGGAAACCGTGTTGACGACGACAATGGCTTTTTCGAAATTGGCACTTTCGAATTTCAGATTTCCTTCTTCGTCCCTCGCGAGAATATGACGTTCTTTGCCATTTTTCTGAGCCCAGGTAATGGTCGGCAAAAAAACGGAGTTGTGTTCCATATCCGATGTGTAGATACGGCTAAAATTCTTAGCTTGTAGTTGGTGCAAAACGAGATTGATGCCGTAAGTGGTATTGAGGGTAAAAGCCACCGCATACTCTTTTGCTGATTTGCCTGCTAATTCCAGGAGGGCTTTACGGGCATCTGATACTTTTTGATCAACTTTTGTTCCCCATTCATATTTTACGCGCCCCCCACAGGCATTGTAGGATTTGTAATATTCATTTTCCGCTTCGATCACCTGCTGGGGACGCAACGTTTGACAGGCCGAATCAAAATAGTACTCTTTTGGCCCACGATAGTCGAAATCCTTCAGCCCATTGTGGTACCTGTTTGAGTCGGAGGCGGGAGCCGATTTGAAAAGGTTGAACATCGGAATAATTGAAATCTATTCGCATTGTACTCCCGGGAAATAGTATGGCCAAGTCTCCTTATTTTAAATCGAGAAAAGTGACTTCTTTTCCTCTTTGCGTCCCAAAGACATCTCGCCATTTATACATTAATTCGCCATTTACAAAAGTCATCACTGGCCATCCTTGCAAGTACCAGCCATGGAAAGGAGACCAGTCTGGCTTGGTCCACAAATAGCGGTGACACACACGTTCCAACAAGTCCATGTCCACCACTGTCACATCGGCGTCAAAACCTTCTTGTATGACTCCTTTATTTTTTATGGCAAATTTTCGGGCCGGATTATAAGAGCAAAGTTCCACTATTTTGGTGAGAGTAATCTTTTTTTCGTGTGAAGCGTTCAAGAGTAACGGAAGCATCGTTTGAACGCCGGGGACGCCACTTGGAGCTTTTGCGTAGGGTAGTTGTTTGCTTTCTAAAAGATGGGGAGCATGATCTGTTCCAATAATATTTATCCAACCCTTTTCGATCCCTTCCCATAAGGATGAAACATCTTGCAACGATCGTAAAGGCGGGTTCACTTTTACCAGATTGCCATAGCTTTCATACTCTTTATTGGAAAGAAAAAGGTGGTGTGGCGTTGCCTCAATGGTTATGTCTTCATTTTTTAGTTCCCGGATCGTATCGAGTTCCTTCTTGCTGGAAACATGGCATAGATGCATTCTGACATTATACTTTTTTGCAAGATGTAGAGCTAATTTTACTGCTTCCAAAGCACATCCTTCTGATCGAATGGTTGAGTGGATTTTTGGATCATCATTGTCACGATATTTTTCCATGTTTTCATTAATGCATTCTTCATCTTCCGCATGTATCGCCAATAAAATTTTGCACTCCGATTGGCCAGCTTTTTTAAAAAAACTTTCGAGAACCACCTTATCGCTCACTAAAAGCGCCCCAGTAGATTTGGCCATAAAAATTTTTACTCCCGCTATATTTTTCACTTTCGAAATTTCGGAAAGATTGCTCATGGTTGCCCCCATATACAAACCGTAATTTACGAGCGCCTTTTCCCCTACCATCGCCCGCTTTTGCGCCAAACTTTCTTCATCTATCGTGGGAGGAATGGTATTGGGCATGTCTAAAACGGTGGTGACGCCTCCTGCTAAGGCCGCCTTAGAACCCGTCGTCCAGTCTTCCAATTCTGTCATGCCCGGCGTTCTAAAATGGACGTGGACGTCAATGAGACCCGGTAGTAAATATTTTCCGGTCAAATCTATACGTGCGTCAGCTTTTTCATTTTCAAGCTGTCCTCTTTTAACTTTTTCGATGATGCCTTTATTTATCAAAACCGATCCCTCAAAAATTTCTTGTGAAGTAACTATTTTGGCGTTAACAAAAAGCGTTGATGTCATGATAATAATTTATCTTCTTCTCAAAAGTTTGAATGGGAGGTTTTTCAATTTTTTCCAAGAACTATACTCAACAGAGCCATTCGGGTGGCCACTCCATTTTGCACTTGCCGAAAATAAGCTGCTCCCTTGAGACCATCGACGTCTAAGGTTATTTCATCCACCCTCGGCAATGCGTGCATAACGATCAAATTCTCGTTATATCGTTCTATCAGTTCACGTGAGAGTATGTAGCATCCTTTGAAACGTTCATATTCTTGCTGTGTCGAAAATCTTTCTTTTTGAATACGTGCCATGTACAACACATTGGCTTCTTTTAAAGCTTCATTCATATCTTCCGTTTCACGGAAAGAGATATTGTTTTCCCGCAAGAAAGTTGTCATTTCAGACGGCAATCGTAACTCCTTCGGTGAAACTAAAATAATGTTGGCCTTATAAAGAGCTAAAAGATAAATAAGTGAATGGGGTGTTCTTCCAAATTTCAAATCTCCAACGAAAGCTACCGTCAATCCTTCCAGAGTTCCTCTTTCTTTTTTTATGGTGAACATGTCTAAAAAAGCTTGGGAAGGATGCTCTCCTGACCCATCCCCTGCGTTAATCACGGGGATACCGGCTGCATCAGCAATTTCACGGGCCGAACCTACTGTCGGATGTCGAACGGCAATAACGTCGGCAAAATTTTCGATAACTTTTGCCGTATCGTGAAGGGTCTCACCTTTGGTCAGGGATGATCCTTCCATTCCAGCAACGGTTAATACCCTCCCTCCGAGACGCTGCATGGCCGTTTCAAAGCTTAATCGAGTTCGAGTCGAGGGTTCATAAAAAAGAGCTGCAAGAATTTTATCCTGCAAAATATTTGATGTTTTTTGTTTAAGAGCGACGGGTAAAAGTTTTTCAGCTGTTTCCAAAACTTTTTCCACTTCATCTTTTTCTATTTTCTGTGTTGAAAGCAGATCTCGGAACATTTTTGATACTTAATATTTTTGGATTGCTGCCGATGGCTACTGTACTCTGTTTCACCTTTTTTTCAATGGGATTTTTTCTTTTTTATTTGAATCACTTCAATATTTATAAAATATGTCCATATTTCCTTCATCCAAAATATCGGGAAAAATGGTATAATAGTATGAATTACTGCGAATTTTTGTTTTTCTGTGTTTGATTATTTATGAATCTGTCCGAAAAAAAACTGGCAAAGACATTGAAGCCGCATTTAAAAATGCTCCTTCCACCGTCTGAGGATTGTCATGATGATGTGCCGTTAAAAGCTTTTATCAACAGCTTTCCTCTCGGCATCCTTTTTATCGATCTAAAGAACCGTATCATTTTACGTAACGGTCATGCTGCCTCCATTTTAGGGATTTCCAAGACTATGTATGATATTGAAGATGTTATTCAATGTTTTCCGCCTGAACTTGGGATTAAGGACCATTGTATGGAGTGTCTGAAACAAAATAAGCTCATTGAACTAAAAGATGTTCGACTGGGGCAAAAATTTGCTCGTGTTTTCTTATCACCGGTAATGGATGGCAAACCAGAAAAGATGATCGGGCATGTTCTCATTATTGAAGATATTACGGAGCAAAAGATTATTGAAAAAAGCCGGGATGAATTTTTTTCGATCGCTTCCCATGAGTTACGCACCCCCCTTACGGCGATTCGATGGAATGCCTCCATGCTTGAAGATCTCTGTAAAAGTAAAGTGGATGATCCGGATATTAAAGAGATGGCCAGCGACATACTTTTATCGAGTGAACGGCTGATACGAATTGTTAATGACTTTTTGGATGCGTCCCGTCTTGAACAGGGGCGGATGACTTTTAAAAAAGGGCCACTGAATGTTTCAGCACTTATTGAGACAACTCTTGCCGAACTAAAAAATATGGCGGCCCAAAAGAGTATTGATCTTGTTTTTATGTCCTCTCCCATACCTCCCCCCCTTATTTCAAGTGATAAGGATCGCGTAAAGCAGGTGATTATCAATCTTATAGGGAATTCTCTGAAGTTTACCGACAAGGGAAGTATTACCGTGAGTATTCAGCTGCTTCCGGGTTTTTTGAAAGTTATATTTAAAGATACGGGGATCGGTATTTCGAAGGAAAATCAGGCCCTTCTTTTTCGAAAGTTTCAACAGGTTGGGAAGGAAAGACTGGACCGAGATATCAGCCAGGGAACTGGCCTTGGACTTTATATTTCTAAACTTATTGTGGAATCTCTTGGAGGAAAAATCGCGCTAGAGCAAAGTGACGTAGGAAAAGGGAGCGTTTTTAGCTTTACTCTTCCTGTGAACACCTGATATTTCCATGTAATCAATTGTATGAAGAAAATATTTATCGTTGAAGACAATAAGGAGTTGCAAAGAGCATATGAAAGGGCGTTCCGACTGAACGGCTATGAAACGCACACTGCGTCCGATGGGAAAAAAGCTCTTGAAAGTTTGCATCGATTGAAAGAAAAACCGGCCATTATTCTCTTAGATGTGATGATTCCGAGTCTGAGCGGTCTTGATGTTTTACGAAGCATTAAAGCGGATCCACACTTGAAAAATATTCCTGTCATTATTTTGACAAACTCCTTTAATGAGGGGAATGCGGATCTTTTTTTAGCCCTTGGAGCAAGTATGTACCTGGTCAAAATCGAGAATGCGGCGAAAGATCTTATCGGAAAAGTGGAGCAAACTTTGAAGTCATCAAGAGCCTCTTGAAAAAGTACCTCTTGGAGCGTTGAAAACTCAAAAGCAGCTTCCCCACTCTTCCAGCGGGTGAATTTACCGTCCACGAAAGGTCCTCTCGTTGTTGTGACGGGGAGGGGCTCTTCGGGAAGTAATATAGGGAGGTAGTTAAAATACCAGGACTCCCCCACCATCACTCATGGTTGAACCACCCGTTGCAATGGATATTTGCGTTGTTCCATTCACCGTTTGCTTGTTCACCGTGTAGCCGGTTTTCGGGGTAAAGCCTGTAACAATATTTTTCGTTATATTTCCCGGAACCGTGTAAGTGACGGATGTCACAGCGGTCAAATTTACCGGGAACATGACGACGGTGCTCCCAATTATGGCTCCGTTATACGATGCTCCACTTGAACTTTGAACTAATGCAACGGAATCGGCTGTAGCTCCGGCATCGGCTCCCTGTAAAACATGCAAAAATCTTGCTTCTTGATCACCCATGGCTTCTACTTTTAATCGATATTTCATTATTTCACCGGCTGCATCTTCTTTGTATCCTGAATCGTTCATAAGGGCATTGTCGACACTCAGAGTGGCATTTGCCGGGAGTAAGGTGTTGACGAATAATTTTTGGCCCCCTGGCGTTGTTCCCGTTGCCTGCTTTCCGGCTATGGTAGGGGCATTTTGAAAATTCAACCAGAAACGTTTGAATTTCCCCGCTGTTTTGGAAGCCGCCCGGTCATACACTACAATGTGATCAGGTTTCAACCACACGATCGATCGGCTGACATGGCTTACATCATTGGCATTATCAGAAGATGAATTATAAAGATTCGTGGCGTCTCCTGTCAGGTATACAAAATCGTTGGTGAAGCTTTTGGCCACAAGTGATGGATCCCCTGTTGCGATATAGCCCCATTGGGATCCATGGTTCCATTGGATATTCTGATATGATCCCGTGTTGTTATATTTCGGCGGATCATTTTTGACGGTTAACGTATTATGGAAATCTGAGGAAACGGCGGTCGGTCCATATCCTACCCTGTTTTTTGTTAACCATTCCCCTTTTCTATAGAATTCGAACATGTTTCCATCACCATGCTGATGATCGATTTTGTTCCAGGTCAGCTTGTAGGTGAACCACCGGGCATCGCTATTCCAGGAAGTTCTTGCGAGTAGATGGTTCGTTCCTTTGCCAAAGTACAGGGTCGGCATCTTCGGGCGAGGATCGGGTGGATTCATTTGCGACGGATCGAAGAGCATAAACGCCAATATGGCATTTCTCGGAGATGCTGATCCCAAGGTATCCTGAATTCGTTCGGTTATTTTTCCAGCTCCGCCCGGCTCTAAGTTCAACATCATCCATCGAATCTTCTGAACCATGTCGGTATCGTTTTTGTAGTAGTAATAAAGTCCGAGGGCTCCAAAATATTTCATGGAATGTTCCTGGAAATACTGGTCTCCATCCCCATACCATGCCGGCTGATAGAGTAATCCTTTCCATTCCAAATCTTTTTGAATAACGGCAACCGGGCTCATGGAATGGATATAGGCCGTTACCGTGTTTTTGAAGAAGGCATTATCGAAAATTTTCACTTGGTTCCCATATACCGCTGGATCATCTAAACCTTTGGTATCTAACGCCAACAAAAATTGAGCCAAGGAGCCGGCACCACTTGGAGTGTACTGCCAACCTTCAGGCCAGTCTCCACTTAACCCGTTGTAAGCATCGGATGGATCATTGGAAGGATTTAAATCGTTTTCAATCACATGGGCTGTTCGATATAACCAAGCTCCCGTCGCATTTTTTAAATAATCACGAAGCTGATTATTAGCGTCATCGGCCGGGTCGAGAGCCATGGACATAAGTGCGAGGTTCCTTTGAAAAATGGTATCATGGTTGTTTACTCCTGTTCGATAGGTTCCTTTTCCCGGTTCATCCACATGCAAAATTGAAGGACTGTTTAAAACTCCCACCGGTGTCGGGTGGGTATATCCGTCATTGACGATTTCATTGGACCAACGCAAAAAGACGGTTCGAATGGTGGCTTTATCGGAAGCCGATAAGTAGGGATAAATCCAATCGACTGTTAGAGCAAAAGATTCTCCCCAGAAATGAGCTCTGTCATGATGAGAAAATTTGCTGCTTCGGTAAGGTTTACTTTCATCCACACCTTTTACCGCTTCATTCATGACGGACATGAGGAGTGTTTTCGCACGATTGGCATAGTCATCACGTACCGCCTGATCATTTTCTATTAACGACATGTAAGCGAAAAGCATGGCGTACATTTCCCGAGGATGCTGTACGGTGCAACAATACGAACCATCATCAGCAGTAATTTTTCCGCTCATGCTGTCTTCAGCCTCTTTTTTTGCTCTTTCAGCTACTATTTTCAAGCCGTCCTGATATATCGGGTTGCTGGCAACTGCCCAGGACCTCAAGCGAGGGATGTCGTTTGCCGTTAACCATAAACTTGGATGGCCTGTTACTGGTACCGGAGGAGTTCCGGGTGGAACTGGGGTGGGGGCAGGGGGAGCCGGGACGGGTGTTGGGGTTTGTGCCGCTGGCGTCACTGGAGTAGGGGTTGGTTCTGGGGAAGTGATCGAATCAGTCGTGGTGGTTGTATTGTCTTGCGCATTCGGATCATGAAGGTCATAGGTAAAATCGTAAACCAATTCCTGGGTAGTAGTGGAATTGTAGGTCACTCCCCACCATTCATCGAAAGATTTTACCGAAGAGTTATTATCAAAAACTCCCGCTTCATTCAGCATGTTCATAATAATTTTAGCCGCTTCAGCTCGTGTTAAGGTCCTGTCAGGGCCAAAAGATCCGGTAAGTACTCCCCGTGCATCCCGTAATCCCTGAACATAATTTTTTGAAAAAGCATATCCTACATAATTTTTAAACCAGTCAGCCGTCCGAACATCACTAAAAAGCTTTCCGGTATAGTATATTTCGGATTCACTGAACTTTGACCTAAGTATCATAGCCGTTGCTTCTGCACGATTAATGAAAGTGTTAGGACGGAAACTTCCATCGGAATATCCTTTCGCCCAGGAAAGTGCCTTGGCACGGGCTATGTCATTCGTGAACCATAATCCTAGTCCAACATCATTAAAAGGTTCACGTAAAGGCGTTGGTGTTTTTTCATGAAGACATTGTACTAACATACGAACCAGTTCTGCCCTGCTGATCGAAGCATCCGGACGGAAGATATATAAGAGTTTTCCACTGACATCCTTATATCCATCAATTCCACAGGCAATGTGCATTTTTTCAATATAATATTGGCCCCAATGTCCGTTTAAATCTTTAAAGAAAAGTTGAGAAGATTGTGCCTGAACCGTTATAGAACCTTGGAAAAGAGCTGTGATTAAAGGCATTACTAAAAACGTGGCTATTTTTTTCTGCCATTTTTTCGAAGATGGGAAAAGCTTCATACTGATTTTTTATTAAAGAAAACGATGGTATAAAAACATAGAGATGGGTAAAAAACAAGAATGGTTCGACGTTTGTCTTGCGAAATCATGAAGTGCCAGTTATAGTTTTCGCAAAAAAAATCCCTTACTTCCACTTTATTGAAGGGCAAGCTTATTCTCAAAGACGGCACCACTTTTGAAGGAACTATTTTTGGAGCGGAAAGCTCGAGTAGTGGTGAAGTCGTTTTTTCAACAGGTATGGTCGGTTATCCGGAAAGTCTTACGGATCCTTCTTTTCGTGGTCAGCTTTTAACGCTTACGTATCCACTTATCGGCAATTATGGTATTCCCTCCGATGAGCACGACTCTCAAAAAATCAGCAAGCTTTTCGAGAGTGATACCGTTCACATCCGTGGACTGATCGTTAGCGAGTATTCCGAAAATTTTAGCCACTGGCATGCTTCGAAAAGTCTCGGACACTTTTTGAAAGAGGCGGGAGTCCCCGGCATTACGGGTATCGATACCCGGGCTCTTACAAAAATTTTACGGACGAAGGGTTGTATGGTGGGAAAAATTGTAGTCGAAAAAGATATTCCTTTTTACGATCCCAATGCCGTTAATATTATTCCGGAGGTTAGTCCTCAAGAAAAAAAATTATATAAACCTGATCCCGCTATCGACCGTGGAAAAACTATTGTGATGATTGATTGTGGCGTTAAAAATAATACTCTTCGAAGTTTTCTCAATCGGGGCGTGTCTGTTTTACGGGTTCCCTGGGATTATGATTTCATTGATAAAAAAGAAACGTTTGATGGGCTTTTTATAAGCAATGGTCCGGGAAATCCAGCCCTCTTACTTCCGACGATTGCCATTATAAAGAAGGCCTTTGATAAAAAGGTCCCTACTTTTGGGATCTGTTTGGGAAACCAGCTCATGGGAATTGCGGCCGGTGCGAAAACTTATAAACTAAAGTACGGACATCGTGCTCAAAATCAACCATGTATCAATACTGACAACGCCAGTTGTTCTATGACTTCACAAAATCATGGGTTTGCCATAGATGAAAAATCTTTGCCAAAAGATTGGAAAGTGTGGTTTCGCCATGCCAATGACCAAACCGTTGAGGGTATCAAGCATGAACATCTCCCGTTTATGGCGGTCCAATTTCATCCAGAAGCTTGTCCTGGTCCTGTCGATACCGATTCCTTATTCGATACTTTTATACAAACTCTCTAATTTTTACTTTTTAATTCTTACTCTATGAGGAAAAAATTATCGATACTCATGCTTACTTTGCTGGGAGCCAGTTTTTTTATGAGTTCGCTGACTCATGCTCAAACTATGGTCGATAACGACTCATTAGAGCATTTTACCCTTGAACAGCTCTTACCCTACAACACCGACTTGTTTTATCAGGTCGATACCGGGAAATCTGCTACTATTCAGCGGTGGATGGAGGGTACCTTCAGCACGATTGCTTCAAAGGTAGATAGCAATAACTCTCAGCTTGAAACGGCTGTTTTGGATCTCCTTAAAGAGAACACTATCTCTTTTGCCATGCAAATGCCGGCAAGTCACGAAGAAGGTGGTATGGGAACTATGTATGTGAGTGCCAATGTTACCCTTGAAAATCTTCAGGCATTATCAGATTCATTGAAAGAAACAAAAACTATTGTTTCAAGTAACTACAAGAAAACTCCCTACTATCATAGCGAAGACCAGTATTTTGTTCTAGTCGGCGATCTTTTGGTCATGTCCAATTCCGAATCCAGTATAAAGCAGATTATTGATTATTCGAGTGCGACCTATACGAACCTTATGGGAAACCCTGTTTATCTGGATGTTATAAGCCATTTGAATAAAGACCGTTTCTTTAGTATGTACATTAATCCTTCTTTCATGGCCACAAGCAGTTTACGCCAGGAGGATTCATTTTTAGTTATGAATGGAGCGGCTCCCAGCTTTCGTACTGTTTTGATGAATGGACTAACAATGGGACTAATGCAAGAGACAAATTCCGAAGTTATGGGAGCTTTAGAAGGGGAAGGGTTTTCGGTTACAGAGGTTTCCGATGGATTTAAAGCTGAAATTTATGTGAAAGGAAATAACGCAAAACTCTTGAGTATGAATATTCCTTTCAATAAATATAATTTCACCCCAAGTTTGTATAAAAACATTTCCGGAAAAAATCTTATGCTCTATGAGGAAAAGAATGATCTCAAAAATCAAATACGAGATATGGGCGTGCTTCTTCCCATGACCGATAGTGACAAGGAAGGTGTTAAGACATTACTGGCTGAAATTTCCGGTGAAACAAAGATTGATCTGGAACAAGAAGTTCTTCCTCTTTTAAGTGGAAAGATGGCCACCGCTGTCCATGAATCCGAACAGTTATATCCTGCTGTGACTCTTATGGCTCAACTGGAATTAGGAAAACGTGCCACTGCGGAACATGTTCTCAGCACATTAAATGACTATATCGTTTCGAAGCTTGATGAAGCTCAAACAAAAACCGGAAAAACTTTTTATACCAAAAAACAGGTAAGTCTCGGAGGTACTTCAATGTATGAGATCGCCATTGATATGGCCGCTTTAATAGATGATGCCGAATTGGAAAGTTTGCCAGTCGAAAATACTCAACTCATTCTTCGCATGGGTATAACCAGTGATGGACTTCTCGTTATATCGAACCATCCTCATCTTGAACAGATACTGAGAGCTGATAGCGGACTCATCTCCGACAGCTATTTCTCGAAAGCCTTCCCTTCTCTTAGCAATTCGGTTGCGGGGATTTCCTACGTTAATATGGATCAAGTACGAGAGTATCTTTTGAAATTGATGGACATGTCGAAAGAAACAGAGATGCGTTCCCATATAGAAACTTTTCTCGCTCCTTGGCATAACGTAGCTGTCACATCGTATGCCTCCAGCAATACTAGCTCAACTTCTGTCGATATTCGAGTGGATTCGAAAGGATTGGAAAAATATGGAGAACTCTTTTCGAATATGATGCATTTTGGAACCAGCACTTCTTCGGAAGATTTCCCTTCCATTCTTCCTGTGGAAGATCCTTTTACGCAGATTTCCTGTTCTTTCCACCAGGGCATGTGGTTTTATGATGCGGTTGAAAAATTAAGCGTGAACGGCATCGGGCTTGGCAAAATGGCCTGCACCAATCCTTCCGAGTCGGTCACCCGAGCAGAATTTATCGAATCTCTGCTTTCTGTCATTCAAAAAACAGCTCCTGACTTTAGTGCCAAGGAGTTCGATTCTGAAAAACTGTACTTTTCCGATATTCAAAAAGGACATGCCGACGGGGTATCAATTGCTGTTAATCAGGCCGCTTCGATGGGACTGGTGAAAGGATTTCCAGATGGAACTTTCCAACCACATAAAACCCTGACCCGGGCGGAAGCCGTTCAAATGATGTATAACGCCATGAAAGTTGTTCCTGGACTTAAGAGTTTTGTTGAAGAGGCTGAAGGGAAGTTGTTGTTTGACAATACTTCATGCAAAAAATACCCCTGTATGCCTCCTGTTTTCAAGGATGTTCATTTTTATCCGGCACAAGACTGGTTTTATCAGCCCAGCATGGTCTTCTATCGTGAATCATTGATAAAAGGCGTTCAAGAAAAAGATGGACTTTATTTCTATCCTCATCGTACTCTCAATCGGGCGGAAGCGGCTGTCATTATCCAACGGTTCTATGATTTCATGGAAAACTACAACCATCTCAAGGAAGCTCAAGCAGGAGCTGTTAACGGGCTTATTTCTCCGAGCGATACTCCTGTAGAAATTCAGCAATCACAGGATAGTATGATGATGTCGAATTAATCCTAACGGAAGTACATTTCGTTTTGGAAGAGGCATTTTCAGGAAGATTCTT
Source organism: uncultured Candidatus Peribacteria bacterium (assembly GCA_964435355.1). Lineage (GTDB taxonomy): Bacteria > Patescibacteriota > Gracilibacteria > UBA1369 > UBA1369 > CAYSYL01. Next base: position 12,554 of record CAYSYL010000012.1, read on the forward strand.
CCATAAAAAAAAAGCCCCGATTATCGGGGCTTTTTTTTTTATAAATTCCTGCTCCTTATGGGTCTTCAAAATAAAAAATAGGTGAAGACTCAAGGTATTTTTGTTTGAGGAATTTTGTTTTAACGGTGACCAACCTTTTCCCGCCAGACTTCGGCTTATTATTTCCAGTCCCGCCACGGACCATCCGTTTGGTGCACGACAATGTCCCCGAAGGGAAGCAAGCGCGCCGGATAGCTTTGAACGGTCTTTGCGATGGTCAGATGCAAAAACCAACATCCAGCAAAGGATGAGAGGAAAGCGAAGCATCTCGAGCGAACTTCGCTTCCCTATCATCTTTTACTTTTATGGAGCCTCTGAAAAACGGTTTTTGAGAGGCCCCTCCTTATGATTACATTTTACTGAAATCATTTTGTTGTTTTTGTTTTCGGTATTTTAAAGATCTGTTTTTGTTTTTTCTTTTTTATTTTTATTTATTTTTTTATTTCTTAGAAATTCAAAACTTCTTTATAATAGGGTTGCCATTTGCTTTTTCTAATTTTGAATTTCAGAGTATATTATCGCATCTAAAAAAATACGCAAATTATTCTTCTGGACTAATTTACAGAAATGTTATGAAATATTTTCCTAGCTCTTCTCAAAAAGTTTCGAAAATCCCTATACCTTCTCCGACTATTTACGTTGCCCTTGATATCGAAACGACGGGATTCGATACCGAATTGGATCACGTTATTGAAGTGGCAGCCCTTAAATTTCAAGGAGAAAATATTATCGATCGTTATTCCACCCTTGTTAATCCTCATCGACCGGTTCCTGCTATGGTAACCCATATTACGGGCCTTCAGGATAGCGATTTAACCTATGCCCCTTCGTTTGATGACATTATCGAGCCGCTTAGCCGATTTCTCCATAACCATCCTATTGTAGGGCATAATATAAGTTTTGATGTCAGTTTTTTGAATGCCAAAGGTTTGCAGCTTAAAAATCCTCTCTACGACACGGTTCAATTGGCAAGCATTTTACTTCCGGGGCTTCCTTCTTATAGTCTCGACACTTTAGGTCGGATATTAAAAATAAATCATGAACAAAAACATCGAGCCATGTCTGATACTGAAGCCTGTCATCAGCTTTTTTTAATGTTGGAGAAAAAGATTGAATTGATCGATACTTCAACGTGGGACGTCATGAAAAAAGTTTTGCTTAAAAGCCAGTGGCCTCTTCGCGGTCTTTTTTTACATACCGCCGATAGAATAATGGCCTCCCGTACACATCACGAAATATCGTTTGAAAAAAAACTTCAGGAACAGGAAGAAAATTCACTCTCACTATCCGAAACCCCTCGTGATCATCAATCAGATATCGATGAATATGTAAAAATTACCACGCCCGACTATTTTTATGATAAAAAGGGGCCGCTGGCACAGGTCCTGGATGACTATGAAGAACGGGGCGGTCAAAAAACTTTTAGCGAAAAAATACTCTTCACTTTTGGGAAGGGCGGACACCTTTTGGCGGAAGCGGGCACTGGTATCGGAAAAACCATGGCCTACCTTCTGGCAGCCTATCGGTGGAGTTTACAACATTCGGCTCGTGTCATTATTTCGACCCATACCCGGCATTTACAGGAGCAAATTTTAAAAAAAGAGATTCCTTTGCTGGAAAAAGCACTCGTAAAAGGGAACAACAAGGAAACTTTCTCAGGACTCAGAGTAACTTTATTGAAGGGTCGAAAGCATTATCTTTCTCTTCAAAGGCTTTTACTATTTTTAGAGAGGCCTTTTTTTGAGGATCATGAGGTGTCCGTTTTGTTAAAAGTTCTTTTATGGCTGAAAGAAACAAAGGATGGAGATCTGGAAGAATTGTCGCTTCAAAACAAGGAGTTCACGGCACTGGAAGAGATTTGTTGCGCCGAGTATGTGTGTCCCCATGATGTCCGTGAATTTTCTGACCGATGTTTTCTTCAAAAAGCCCGTCAACGAGCGGAAAATTCCGATATTGTCATCGTGAACCATTCTCTTCTTTTGCAGGAACTGCTGAACAATAACGGAACGATACCCCCCGCCGATTACATCATTATCGATGAAGCCCATCAACTTGAAAGAGTTTCAACGGAAGCCATGAGTGTCACTTTATCGACGAATATCCTTAGCAAACCTTTTGAAAAAATGGTGGGAAAACTCGAAGAAATAACGGCGAAAAGGCAAGCTCCTGATTCCCTACAACAGCGGAAAGATTTACTGCAACTTTTGCGACTTTTTCTTCCTCGAGTGGAAATCCTTTTCGGCCTTTTTGGCATTCTTTTTACCAAAAATTTAGAGCCGCAAAGGCAAAATTATCAATTATATTTACAACATAGTTATGGGACTAGTTTTGAATGGCAGAAAATTCGTGAAGCCGTCGAACATTTGAAAGCTTCCGGTTTAGAGATTATCGGAAAACTTAAAACCCTTTTGCAAGAAGTGGAAGCTCACGTAGATAATAGTAATGAACTTAAAAACTACCTTGCCGCCGCTGAGCAAAAAATCCAGGAACTCACTCTTGTTTTACAATGGGAAAACGATACCAATTTCATGGCTTGGCTTTCACAAAACATTGATGGCGTCATGATCCTTAAAATTGCTCCCCTGAATGTCAGTGTCGCCCTTCAAACCTGCCTTTTTGATGTAAAAAAATCTGTCATTCTCACTTCGGCAACCCTTCGTGCCCATAACTCTTTCGAGTATATTCGACAGGAATTGGGATTACTAGAAAGAACCGACGAACTTTCCCTCCCTTCCCATTTTAATTATCCGGAATTAGTAAAAATCATCATTCCTGAAGATTTTCCTGAGCCTTCTTCAGAGGGGTATTTTATTGCTTCCTGTCACCTTATCAATAAAGTCATTAAAAAGAATGGGGGAAGAACACTCACTCTTTTTACTTCCAAGAAAGCCCTCTCGGCCACTTTCCAATCAATTGCTCCCAGCCTAAAAAAGGAAGGGTTTAGCGTTTTAGCCCAAGGGATAACCGGAGGACGGGGAAAAATTATCGAACATTTCAAAGATGAGCCGGAAACTTCCGCACTTTTCGGAACCATGAGTTTTTGGGAAGGCATTGATCTCAAGGGGGGAGATTTGACGTGTGTTATCATGCAAAAATTGCCTTTTGATCCACCGGATGATCCCATAATTCAGGGGAGAAGCCAGCTGTATAAAGATCCTTTTAATGATTTTCAACTTCCGCGCGCTATTTTGAAATTCAAGCAAGGTTTTGGCCGCCTTATCCGTTCCGCTACCGATACCGGCACCATCATTATTTTAGATAGCCGTCTGGTTCATAAACAGTATGGACAGTCTTTTCTAGATTCACTTCCTGAGGGGATTTCCGTTGAGCATCCTTCCATGCAGGAGTTTTGATGAGCATACGTTCAAATGATGAATCAGGTGTTTTGTAATCAGCTGCAGTGGCTAAACGCTCAAGGGCACTTTCCATTATACAAAATGTGAAATGAATAAAAGAGAGGATATTACAAACTCTTTTCAAGTTAATGTCAAGAAAAGGTGCATGAATATATTGATGATTTGGATTAAAATGCCTTCGGCTTGATTGAGATTGTTTACTTTTTTTACTTTCAAAAAAATGAACACCACTAACATTATTATTATTGCTGTCGTTGTTGTCCTCGTGCTGGCCATCATCGGACTTTACAATGGACTCGTTCGTCTTAAGAACAAGGTAGAGGAGGCATGGGCCGATATTGAAACGCAATTGAAACGACGGTATGATCTTATTCCTAATATGGTGGAGACTGTGAAAGGGTATGCTCAACATGAAAAAGGAACCTTTGAAGAGGTTACAAAGGCGAGAAATGTGGCTATGCACGCGAGCGGACCGGAGCAAAAGGCTGAAGCGGAAAATATGCTAAGCGGTGCCTTAAAAACATTATTTGCCGTGGCGGAAAACTATCCCGAATTAAAAGCCAATACGAATTTTATGGATCTCCAGCAAACGTTGAGAGATGTGGAAGAGCATCTTCAACTTTCCCGCCGTTACTACAACGCCACCGTTCGTGATTTTAATGTAAAAATTGAAGTGTTCCCGAATAACCTGCTGGCTGGCCCCATGGGATTTAAGAAACGCGGATTTTTCGAGGTCGAACGGGCAGAAGAACGTGAGAATGTTAAGGTTAGTTTCGATGAAAAAAAATAGTTTTTACATTTTCTTGTCAAAAGCTTTTGCACAGGGGGTTTTCGCTGCGCTTCTGCTTTTTTATTCCTCTCTTCCCGCTTTTGGTTATAACAATCAATGGAGTCTTGAAAAATTCGATTCTCATATTACGGTCAACAAGGATGCCTCTTTTATTGTGAATGAGACTATTGTGGCCGACTTTTCACGTGAATCCCACCATGGAATTTTTCGGCTGATTCCTGTCGATTATAAAGATAAGTACGGGAATAACGTTTCGATTCGTGTCAGCGTGCTTTCGGTTATGGATGGCCAGAAAAAAGCATGGAATTATGAAACTTCGCGCGAAGGTGAATATCTTAAAGTAAAAATCGGGGATGCCAATACTTACTTGTATCAACCGACCACTTTCATCATTACCTATAAAGTCGAAAGAGCTCTTCTTTTTTTTGATGACCATGATGAGTTATACTGGAATGTGACGGGTAATGGATGGGATGTCTCTATCAAGAATGTTACGGCTGAAGTTCAGCTTCCTTCCGAAATCAAAGAGTCCGGAGCCATTTGTTATACCGGAATATTTGGTTCCAGTGATAAGAATTGTCACTTTGAGATACAAAAAAATACCGTTCAGTTTTCTTCCGATACTCTCGGCCCTAATGAAGGGTTGACGATTGCTGTCCGTTTTCCAAAAGATATTATCGTGAAGCCGCCTTTTATCCAGGCAATTCTTTGGTTTTTATTAGATAACTGGGGTTATTTTATTCCCTTTCTGGTTTTCGGATTTTTATTATATCGATGGCGTATCCGAGGACGTGACCCCGAAGCCAGCAGGATGACTATCATGCCTCACTACACTCCTCCCGACAATCTGAGTCCGACGGAAATCGGAACGATTATCGATGAAAAGGTGGATATTCATGATATCACGGCCAGTATTATTGATTTGGCGGTCCGCGGATATTTAAAAATCACCGAAAAGAAAGAAAAAAAATTTCTTTTTGAAACTACGACGTATACTTTGACAAAGCTGAAGGATTTCGAAATTGATATGCAACTCAAGGAATTTGAAAGGATCGTACTGAAAGGCATTTTTGCCAACAAAGATTCCTGTGATCTCAACGATTTGAAGAACAGGTTTTATACCAAAATCCCTACCATACAACGATCCGTTTATAGTCAATTGGTAGATCAAAAATATTTTCCCGCCAGTCCTGACACTGTCCGTTCACGTTATCTGCAAGGTGGGGTTATGATCGTGGGACTTGGATTTTGGGGGTTTTGGCTTATGTTTGCCCTGGGGCTTTCTGTACCGATTGGTGTTATGATTTCGGGAATTTTAGTGGTGATATTTGGCCAGTTTATGCCGGCACGAACGGTTAAAGGTGTGGAAACTTTTTATAAGATCAAAGGGTTGGAAGAGTATATTCTTACTGCTGAAAAGGACCGATTGAAATTTCAGGAGCAGGAAAACATTTTTGAAAAATTACTCCCGTACGCCATGTGCCTTGGGATTGCTGAAAAATGGACGAAAGCTTTTGATGGAATCATTACCCGCGCTCCTTCCTGGTTTGAGTCAAACGATCCGTCTTTCATGAATACCTTCAGTACCTACTATTTCATGGGCCATCTAAATGGCCTTTCCACTACCATGGCTTCCAGCATGCAGTCGGCTCCCCGCACTTCGTCGGTTGGTGGAAGCGGGTTTTCAGGCGGCGGGTTTTCGGGGGGAGGTTTTGGTGGAGGTGGTGGCGGTGCCTGGTAAAAAGCAGAGTGAAAATTCTTACTGATTACTTTTTAAATTTCGCATAAAAGTTCCGGTTTTTCCGGCAAGATTCAATGTAGTCACAGCATTTTCATAATCCATGAAAACCCATTCGCTGTGTTCTTCAGTATCAAGTTTAATTTGATTTTCTTCTTTATAAGAAATTTCTAAACTGTAAAGGTATGTCCGAAAAATCAATAACTTTCCCTCTACCATCATAGGGCTATGATAAATCCCCAAAGTTTCCTTTACCTCTGCCGTTAAATTTGTTTCTTCTTTCGTTTCTCTTATAACGGTTTGGTCAGGACTGCCATCTTCTTCCTTAAATGTTCCTCCTGGCAATCCCCATTGGTTCGGAAATAATTTTTCTTTAGATGATCTCTTGAGTAAAAGAAATTCATCGCTATTATCATCTTTTCTTATTATTCCAAATGCACATAGGAAAATTTGCGCGTTCATGCTTTTTGCCAACTTCTCCACTTCCTCAAGAGACATACCCTCCATCCGTGCGTCCATTGCATCGATAAATGCTTGTTCTATCAGTATTTCTAACACTAAAATTTTCTTAAAGAAAACGATAATAATCATTTCTCAAGAAATAGCAAATACGCCACCTCCTTAAAAAGGCCCATTGATATTATTTTAAAAGTATCGGTAGTACTCCTCGGCTGTTTTTAGACAAAGGCTTTTTATCTCCTCATTATCAAGGGAGTTGCATAACTCTTTGGCCTGAACATCGGAGTGGTAATATGAAATGAAATCTTTGACGGCTCCGATGATGCAGTTTGAGCGTTGATTTTCATCTTTCCCAAGCCAGCATTTTTGCCGCGTCGGTTCTACTTTACTGATGCTGCTTCCACTGGCATCCCGGCCAAGACTTTGGTAACAGGTGTTGCGATAGTTTTCTTCGACCTGTGAGCAAATATCGAAGACCGTACTGAAGTTATATTTTTTGACTTTAAGCATGTACGAAGTTTGCATGAGATAGCAGGTCTCTTTCGTTTTTTCGGGCGATGCATTGCAGGGGTACGCCGGATCTTCGGGCTTAAGCCATGTTTTGTGATATGGCAACCCATCATTTACGACATTTTGCATAAAAACTCCTCCATAACAGGAACTTCTTTCCCATGAGCCTTCCATGTTGTCACAAAACTCTAATGCCTTAAACAGATCATCCTGCGTGATTGCCATGACTCCATGCCCGAGGCCATGAACGCAATTGTAGTAGTCGAACGAATAGCTTTTTCTTCCCGGGATGTTTTCACAAATTTTCGGCATTTCAGCCGGAAGTTTATCGATTCCAATTTTTTCGACATACTCTTCCATGGCTCCGTGGTAATAGCCGGACCAGCAGAAACTGTCACCGTGTTCATTGGCTTCACCAAGCGTTTTATATTTTTCAATAGCGGCATGCCCTATCGAATGTGTTAATGGATGACAATAATTTTGAACAGTTGGTGAGGCGGCATACCACTCTTTTAATTTTTTCATCGCTTCCTCCGCTCCTTTATCAAGGGTTATTTTTTTTATACTGTTTTCGAAACATAAAAAAGCTTTTCCTCCGTCCTTTTCGTTAAAACAGGTTTTTACTTCCGAATCAGCCAATTCTGGTAATACTCGTGAATCTGAATTATTATTTAGTACATTTTGCTGTAATTCCTGGCGATTGCTAAGGTCTGAGGGTGGTTGATTTCGTTCGTAGCCCGCATAGCATCCGCTCAGTAGTAAACAACAGCCAAAAATGTAGAGTATTTTTTTCATCGTTATTTTTTAGAAAGCAAATCTTTTAAAGAGAGAGATCTTTCAACGATAAGCCTCCCATAAAATCTTCTTTTCCAACCGGTACGCCGTTTTTTCGTAAAATGGAGTAGGCGGTCGTAACGTGAAAATAAAAGTTCGGTAATAAATATTCCGTGACATACTCAAAACCAGTGAAATATTTCCCCGGGAAGTAAGGAAGTGTCACTTTTATTTCTTCTTTTCCCATTATCTGCTCCGGTTTCACATTTTTTAAAATTTCGAGCGTTTTTTCGATTCGGGCTTTCAGTTCTGATGCTGTTTTTTCATTATCTTCAAATTTCGGCACTTCTATTTCTCCCAATCTTGCAACTGCCCCTTTGGCATTGTCGCAGGCCACCTGTACCTGGCGTATAAAATTTAACTGATCGAATACTAGACGCTCGTGAATAAGTGCTTCCATTTGTTTTTCCGCCGGAACCCAACTGATAGCTTTTGTCTCGGCGTAGGCAGACGCTTTATCTATAAGTTTTGAAAGTGCCATGAGAGCCTTTATCATGGGAGGAATGGATACCGTGTAGAGATTTGTTGTTGGCATATAATGAGTATATTAGATAGCCTTCTGCAAAAGTCCCTTTTCTGCGTTGTCTGAAAATTTTGATCCTCATGTATACTTTATACATTCCGGTGCAAAATTTTCCTGTCGCCTTGTAAATGGAGCTTTTGCAGAAGGCTTTAGAAATGACAGAACGATTGTATAATTTTATCGCCGTTCCAACAAGCGTTAAAACGTAAAACTTACTAACACCAAGCACTTCTCCCTGGGATCGCTATATCTTGGTTAGTGAGTTTTACGTTTTAACTTTCGCTGTTCCAGATGTAATCAAAGAGTGTTTCCATGGTTTTGTAGAGTGTTTCGCTTTCGATCAAAAGGCCGTAGACATCTTCACGAAAATCTATGATGGCTACTTCATTTCCATTGCAAAGTATAATTTCCGCCCCTAAATCAAAAAGATGTTTTTTTACTATTTGTGTCTCCCGATTGGAAGTGGCATCGAGTTTTTTATACCTATGGGCAAACTGATGTTCGGCGACTAATACTTTGCTGTATACTTTTTTTTCAATTTTTAATTGAATAAACTCTCTCTTTAAAAATTCCTTCAGGGCGCTCGGAATGCTGGTGATACTAAGGAAAGCTTTTTGTACTCCCCTCTTTTCAAGGCTGTGGAGATACAAATTTTTAATGGCTTCCGCTCCTTCGAATATTTTTGTATCTGGCTTGAAAAAGCTTTGTTTTTTAATTTTCGCTATCTCATCAATAAAAAGTGTTGCCGTTTTTTTTTGGTTTTTTAGCTCTTCAATGTCACGGTCTATATGGTCCATAAATACTTTTGGCGATACTGCCATATAGGCCTTCACGTTATGGGTTTTTGTCTTGATAATGAGGCTTCGTTTCATGAGTCTTTTAAGTACGGCATAGACCGTGGTGCGATCGATACCGGTTCTGGCCGCTATGGAACTGGCATACGACTGGCCGTACGTATAGACATCCAAATAGACCTGTATGTCTTTGGCGTTAAATCCCTGTCCTTCGAGAAAGGTGCTTATTAATGGTTTCATATTAACTGTTGATGATGGTTCAACACCTATATTATCATTTGTTTTTGTTTTCAGGAAAGCTAAATTCCATTACTTCAATAATTGCTGTTGAAGATATTGATATATGGTTTATTTTATGTTGTGCTTTTTATTTATCTCCTATGTCTCCTCTCATGCCATCTTCAGAAATCGATGTTTCAGAATTGTTAAGAGATTTAGGAGCACTGGGGGATGCTGAAAGTAATCCCGACTTAAGGGATTGGGGCAAAAGAGAAATCCCGGTTGCTCTATCTGTAACAACAAGTGACGTTTTTACCGCTGTGGACAACTGTTTAAGAGCTGGCACCGGAGTGAAAATGATTGGAGGACGTACCAGTGCAACTCAAGCCTTCGGAAAGAATGCTCCTGAATCTGACAATGTTACGGTTGGGATTGTGCCAAAAAGTGGCATGAAAGTAGTTGATGAGTCCAAAGAGGTACTTCTATCGAATGAAGTGTTTTTAGATACCAGCCGACGGACCGTGAGAGCTGGTGTGGGAGTTACGATCGGAGATATCAATCGACATCTCGCTGAAAAGTTGGGTTCTCAGTATCAAGTGCTTCTCGATCATACGACCGTTGATTCCGCCTTCGTGGGTGGAGTTATTGCGGCTGGCGCCCAGGGACCAAGCCGCTTAAGTCCTTTAGACGTTCTCACTTCCTTAACAGTCCATACAGGGAGTGACGTTAAAAGATTTACTACTCGGGAAGAGATGGCTCCCTATGTCGGCATGTGGGGAACTACCGGGGCTATTCTGGAAGCTGAATTTTTGATTCACGAAACAGCCCCTTACTCTTTTGGTACTTTTATTCCACTTAAGGGAGTGACAAAATCAACTTTTTCTCACAATTTATCTCAACTTTTGTCGATACTCAAGCCTGCCTGCGATGTTACTCTGGCGGATGGGAAAGTCACTTCAGAAGTGGAAGGGGTATCCATTCTCGGAGTAGAAATTCTGGATAAAGGTATGCTTACGATGCAGGCTGAAAAAAATCCTCAGGGTTCTGACGATCAACGCCCCAGGGTTGCGGGGGGCTTCGTCCAAAGTCTTGATTCGTCGAGTTCGGAGGTGGGTGTTTTCGTCAAAGGGTATGCTTCCGATGAACCTACTTTTTACCGTTATTTTGAAGAGCGTTTGCTTCCCTTATGTGCTGGTGACCAGGCGGTTCTCGGAGAAGATATATTACCTTTCAGTGATCCTCAAGAGCTGGAGGCTGTTCGATTGGTTCGAGAAGCGATTCCGGAAGATGCTAAAAGCATGGCCGCTTCAAGTAAAGATTATTGGGTTTACTCTTACACTACCGATGTCAATATGAGATTTTCAACGGATCTTCCTTCCGACAATGGATCAAAGAGGGAGCAGGCCGCTTTGATGGGGCTCATCTCGCCCTTTGCTGAGGCTTCCCATGCTTTTTCTACTCTCCAGGAAGAGATCCAAGCGAATAATCCGGATTATGCTCGATATTTTGAAATGACCGATGCGTTATATGGTCATGCTAATCCGCAAACTACTCACTCTATGGGGGGCATTGATTTCCATGGACGCAAAATTGTCAGAGCCCCTAAAGATAAAGTTCCAGAAGATGTTTTTCGGCGTGTCGCTGACCGTACACAGGGGATCAGAAAGGGGCTTATGGGTGTTTTGAAGGGTCTTCCTGAAAAAAACCCTGATGTGCAGATTAGTTTGGGAGAAAAAGGACTCACAGACGACGCCCGCGATACTCTTAGTGAGGAACAAAAATTTGAACTTGCTCAACGAATAGCAGCAAGTGACTCTCGCTTTCACGGGAATGTTCCTCAATGGCTTCAAGAGATTGTTGATGGAATAACCAAAAAGAGTTCTTTGTAAAACTCCATTTAATTGTTTGGTTTGCCTTGGGAAAAAAACAAAAAGAAGCCCACAAGATTGTGAGCTTCTTTCGGGGAGTGTCGATCAATGTCTTTTATACTTCCACTCCTCGTATGAGCGCGTATTCATCAGACTTAAGGCCCCACTCGGCTTTTACGTAGGCCTTAATATTTTGTACGCGGCCACTTATATCGTCATATAAT
>CAYSYL010000013.1:0-1361 GCA_964435355.1 uncultured Candidatus Peribacteria bacterium
TTCGACCTTGGAGTTCCTAAATATTATGTCGATCAATATTGTTGACGGAAAATTCTAAAACACTAAAAAGATTGCTTGAATTTATGACTTTTCCATTGATTTCCATTGATGAAATAACCGTAAAAAGATCTTCCAAAAACGAGTAGTCAACAGCGATAACGCCATGTATGGGAAGATGGGGCCGCGTAAGGTGGACTAATCGAATAATGTCATCGGCACTTTTGGGAAAATCCGCATAATAGTTGGCATCCCGAAAAGTATATCCCTGATAGTCATCGTTCCCTAAAAGTTCTTCCATTGGATAGGGCGGAGTTTGATAGGCATGGTCGTCAATCGTTCCATAGACATCTTCAAATTTAAATCCCGTGGGCATGCCGCCAAAAAACGATAGAGTGGCAAAAGAGGAAATAAAACCGCCTGCCGGTCTAAGTTCATTATTATTCTGAAAAATAACAATATAATTTCGCTGACTGAAAGGAACGCCTGTTATTTCACTCCAATACGGTAAAAAAATACGAAGTTGCCCCAAAAGTGAGGCAAGAGTGACATATCCAACAATAAAAATGATAGAAATAAGCGTCAGCAAAAAAAAGAAGCTCTTCTTAAAAGACCTTTGTAAAAAAAACTTTCGTTTGGAATGATGTAAAGAATTTTTTGAAAAATGAACCATACTCTCAAAAAAGGTTAAGAGTTGCTCTCAGGCCGAAGAAGAGGAAACATCACGGTATCTTTCAAATTATCCTGACTTGTGAGGAGGGCAAGAAAACGGTCAATCCCCATCCCCCAGCCGGAGATAGGGGGCATCCCATGTTCCATAGCTAACAAGAAATCTTCATCCATTGGCATAGTCTCTTCATCTCCCTGTTGTTTCGCCTCTGCCTGACGCATTAAGCGCTCACGTTGATCAAGAGGATCAACCAGCTCTGAGTAGGCGTTGACGATTTCCCAGGTGTTGACCAGCAGCTGGAAAGTATCCGCAAGTCGTGGATCATCATCATTCCTTCGGGCAAGCGGTTTGGTATCAACCGGATGCTTAATCACAAAAGCGGGTTGCATTAAATGGGGCCGAGAAACTTTCTTATATAAGGCGTCACACAAATTCCCATACCCGAGCTTATCCATATCTTCCAACATGATACCCATTTTTTTAATAGCGGCTCGAAGCCCTTTTTCATCCTGATAAAACTCCAGAATGTCGATACCGCTATCTTTCTTTATAAGATCGACAAAATGTAATCGTGGCCATGGAGGAGTAAAATCAATAACCTGTTCCTTTCCATCACGGTCGAGACACGGAATTTTTAAATCCTGACGCAAGGTTTTCAGGGCATGAACAATCAATTTTTCAGTAAAATCCATAT
>CAYSYL010000013.1:1371-23457 GCA_964435355.1 uncultured Candidatus Peribacteria bacterium
CCAGTAAGCCGAGTAGTACTCTAACATCGTAAACTCCTGCAAATGGGATGGGTCCATTCCTTCGTTACGGAAGCATTTGGCGAACTCGTATACCCGTTCATATCCACCGGTCACGCAACGTTTAAGATAAGTTTCCGGGGCAATGCGCAAAGTCATATCGATATCCAACGCGTTATGATGGGTGCTGAAAGGTTTAGCGGTAGCTCCCGAAGCGATAGAAGATAAAATAGGGGTCTCAACTTCCAAAAAATTTTGACTATCCAAAAAGGCCCGGAGCCCGGTAATAAGCTTACTTCTAAAAATAAAACGATCAAAGCTGGCCTGATTGGTGAGAGTATCGAGATAGCGATATCGATACTTTGCTTCCGTATCTTGTAATCCATGAAATTTTTCTGGAAGAGGCCGCAATGTCTTGCTGAGAAGTTGGTACTCTTTCACCAATAACGTTAGTTCGCCATGTTTGGTAATAAATAACTCCCCTGTGACGCCGATAAAATCGGCAATATCAATTTTTTTTAAGAATTTATAGGGAGAAAGATCGACGGTTGAGTTCTCAGAAGAAAGATCTGCTGCTTTTTCTTTATCATTTACCCCACTTTTTGAAGATCTATCTTCCAAAAAATCCTGCATAAAGCATATTTGCAACTCTCCACTCATATCCTTCAATTTTGCAAAAGTTAACTTGCCATGAGGGCGCATGAGCATTATTCGTCCACAAAGCTTTATTACGGGTTCTGGAGATTCCAGAATTTTTTCTAAAGGGCGTGGAGGCGTTTTCAAACTGAACTCACGAACTTCCGTCACCGTATGGGTTCGTTCAAATCTTTCAACATAAGGGATAAGTCCGGCCGTCCGCAATTCCATCACCTTTTTTTTTCGTTCTTCAAACTCGTTAAGAGGGGCTGTCTGATTCATAAATATAGTAAAAAGCCAAGCTATTGTAGCATTGAAGTAGGCGATGTGAACAGAAAAGTGGTACTAAATGATAAAGAATAAAAGCAAGAGTTCACTGCAAAAGTTCCTTTCCTGCCACATGGTACATGCAGCTTTTGCCATGTATTTTTATAAACCTAAAAAGTTGAAACAGGAGAAGGCTGAAGTAATTGCGAAGAAATATAGGAACTGATACTGCTGGCATTGGCAACAATGTGCTCACTCAAATCAGCATCTATATCAACATAAGCAATATCTATTCCCGGGAAAGTAGTGCCAAACCATGGCCCATTGACAGCATCAGTCTTATCCGGATCTATCAGATCAGCTATAAGTGTAATGCAGCCGCGAGGAGCGTGATTTTCTTCGAATCGCTCGTTGGCAGCATCTTTCAAAAGACCATGAAGTCTCCAGGCGTTCCAGCGAAATCCATATTTGCGACCCAAAATAATATCATTCCGAATTTTCAAATCGGGAACAGAAAGTCTATAACTGAGAGCCTTGATTAATTGGTCATTCGAAAGGTTAGACCTCCAGAAATGATCGACACACTGCCGTTGATCAGATACAGAAAATTGAACATGCAAAGCATCCATGATTCTATAAGGAATATCAAAAGTATAAAGACGGTTATCAACTTCATTTTCTCCACGGGCTACATTAGATATATATGTTGAATAAGCATTAATTCGTGCCATGCTGACATCCAATAATCTTATGGGCAATGAACGAGTAGCTTTTTGTATGAATTCTTGATCGGCAAAGATTGGGAGGGTTGTTTCAGCTTTTGTGCCTTTCCCTCTTAAAATAAGCTCAAGTTGATCTTTTAAGACTGAAATTTCATCAAGGTTCTTTCCAACATATTTAGAGCTAATGATGTCATCAGCCATATTATGTAATCGGTGACATAAATCATCTACTTCGGGACAACCACCCAACTTTGTTCCCTTTCCTGATTTTAAATCACTATATAATTCAAGAAGTGGGAACGCCGCCTCTTGTTTTTGCGATAAAAAATCCTTTGCTTTACGAATAACCCCGGAATCAAAAAATTTTGGGTATGGGCAATTCATAAGCAAAAATATATTAAAGGCACAATTATAAAATATAATTAAGCAAAGTCAATACCACTTTTAAGTTTAATCTTCCTCCATCATATCCTGGGATTTCCGGCTCTTTTCCAAAGTAATAAAGCGCATCTGTTCTTTTTTAAAAGCAAGCTCTACCCGTCCAGTCGGTCCGTTACGATGCTTGCGAATAAAAATATCAGTAATGCCTGGCCGTTGACTATCCTCTTCATAGTAATCTTCACGATACATCATCATCACGACATCGGCATCCTGTTCAATAGCACCGGATTCACGTAAATCCGACATTTGAGGAATTTTACTGGGCCGCAGTTCAACAGCGCGTGAAAGCTGGGAAAGAGCTAAAATAGGTATACGCAACTCGCGTGCAAGAGCCTTAAGGGATCGTGAAATTTCGGAAATCTCTTGAACGCGATTCATCTGATTGAAACCTTTTCCACCCGTACTCATTAATTGAAGATAATCTACGATCAAAAAATGTAAGCCATGTTCCATTTGAAGCCTACGCGCTTTTGCGCGTAACTCGGCAATGGAATTTCCGACCGAATCATCAAGGTAAATTTTCATGGAATAAAGTTGGTCCATAATACCTCCAATACGCATGAAATCCTCTTCGGTCAATTTTCCCGTCCGGAGCTTCCAGGAATCCACCTGAAGGAGTGAACAGAACATACGTTCAACAAGCTGTTCTTTGGACATTTCCAGAGAAATAATGCCGCAACTATACCCTTTGCTCGCTACATTTTGAGCCATGTTGAGGGCGAAGGAAGTTTTACCCATCGAAGGCCTTGCCGCTAAAATAAGAAGATCCGCCGGTTGAAGTCCTGAAAGGAGGCTATCCAAATCAGCAAAACCGGTTGGTACACCCCGATATTTGTCCTTGGTAGAAGGATCGTGCAGTTCCGTAATTTTATCGTAAGTTGTATTCAAGATCTCTTTAATATGAACAAACTTGTCTTTTAAGAAAGTCTGGGAAACTCCGAACAAAGCTTTTTCTGCTTGATCTAGGAGATCTTCAATCGCATCCACCTGGTTATAACCAAGCCCGCTAATAGTATCCCCCGATTTGATAAGTTTTCGAAGGGTCGATTTTTGCTTAACCAGAAGAGCATATTGAAAAACATGACTGGCAGTCGGAACCTCGTTCGCTAAAGCCGAAACATATGATACCCCACCCACGAGATCCAATTTTTTCCGTTCATCCAAAAGGTTCGTAACCGTCAAAAGGTCAATAGGTTGTCGTTTATCAAACAGATCAAATATGGCTTGATAAATAATACCATGACTTTCATGATAAAAATCTTCCGCCTGTAAAAAATCGGCCACCTTACTAATGGCCTCTTTATCAATCAAAAGACTGCCGAGTGTCGAACGCTCAACTTCCAGGCTATGAGGTGGAACTTTTAAAAAATGCTCATCCATTTTTTATATATTTTTTATTAAATTTTCATCAGTTTCCTCTAGGCTGAAAAGTAGAGGGACTTCAGTGTCGCACATTTTTTTCTCTTTTCAAGATATTTGTGAAAAAATCAACTCGCCAAAAAGGAAAATTTGGGGAGGAAATAGCTTTAAGGTTCTTAGAAAAAAAAGGATATCGGCTACTCGAACGAAACATCGTTTTTCGGGGTGGTGAAATTGATCTATTGTTCATAAAAAATGGTATACTCATTTTCGTGGAAGTCAAAACCAGATGGGGCAAAAACTTTGGTACGGCTGAAGAAGCGTGTGATATCTACAAAAAGAGATATCTCTTGCGTTCAATAAAACAGTACTTCCTTAAAAAAGGAAAAATAGCTGAATGGAGGTGCGACCTGATTACCCTCAATTTCAAAAGTCCAACACAGGCAAGTATCCAGCACTTTATAGACATATACGTATGGTAGCAGAATTGAATAATATTGAAAAAACAAGAAGCCGGATACTCAAAAGTGGTAAAAAAATCATGAACCTTTCCTCCGGAAATCCCAATGAATTTAATATTCATTTTCCCTTAGAAATTTTAGGTGAGAGATATAGTAAATTCATAAAAAATTCTTCCTATAATCCTTTGCCGGAAGGAAGCCTGGAAGCAAGAAAAGCTATCCAAAAATTTTATAAAAAAAGAGGATATACTATCTCACGTGATCAAATACTCATAACATCCAGTACGAGTGAAAGCTATTTCCATCTGTTCAAGTTATTGGCCCCAGGTGGAGAAACTATCCTCTTTCCAAAACCCACCTATCCACTTTTTGAAGAAATAGCCCGACTATCCGAAACGACTATTCAATATTACGACCTCGACCCGGATAAGGGGTGGCAAATTAATATGCGAAGCCTGGAAAAAAGAATAAAAGAAGGGGCCAAAGCGATAGTTATAATTTCCCCCAGTAATCCGACGGGTTCCGTTATACATAAAAAGACGCTCGAAAAAGTTTTAGAATTGGCTCAAAAATATTCCCTGCCGATTATTAGCGACGAAGTATTTAGCGAGTTTATTTTTACCAAAGAAAGCTTTCCACGAATAGCTCAAATGTCAGCTAAGACGACTATCTTCACTCTGAATGGACTATCCAAAACATACGCTCTCCCGGGATATAAGCTGAGTTGGATTATCGTGAGTGGTTCAGGAATTTCTTCCCATATGGACCATCTTTCCCGTTCAATTGATACCTTTCTTTCAACGAATCAGATAGCACAATATCTGCTACCGACGATTATTGAAAAAGGAGACGCTTTTATAAAATCTTTCCAAAAAAGATTAAAAGAAAGCCGTACAGTTGCCATCGAAACCTTGAATTCTTGGCAAAGGGTAGAATTTTTAGAACCCGAGGGGGGCTTTTACCTTTTCATAAAAATAAAGAACCCTCGGCTGACCGATGAAGAACTGGTTATTCGACTTATGCAAGAAACTGGCATTTTCGTTCATCCGGGATATTTTTATGATTATGATGAAAAGGGAGTCTATATTTTGATAACTCTTTTGAAGGATTCAAAAAAATTAAAAACTGCGTTAGAAAAAATAAAAAAATTTCTCTAAAATTATCTATCTTTATTTCTTTGGGAAACTTTAAACTCAGTCATGGCATCTTCCATG
The DNA here is from genome assembly GCA_964435355.1 of uncultured Candidatus Peribacteria bacterium. Classification (GTDB taxonomy): domain Bacteria; phylum Patescibacteriota; class Gracilibacteria; order UBA1369; family UBA1369; genus CAYSYL01. The sequence continues at coordinate 6,469 of CAYSYL010000013.1, forward strand.
GCAATTTGTACTCCCCTTCTCAAGTTTTCGACGTCTAATTCGAGTCGTTCTTTTAAATGTAAAATCCTTCTTCCATTTCCTAATGGCTCTGTCGCCTTTTCTAAAAGCCATGCCCGGGCATCAGCAAAATGGCGAACCGCTCCCGGAAACTTTTCATGAAATGTTGCTGCGGCAGATTTCCCAATCTCAGCCCCAATCTCACGAACAAGTTGCCAATCGATAATACGTAATAGTGAGTCATTTTGTCTCAGCTCTTGATCTACTGTAAGTTTTTCTTCTGGGGCATTCATATTTACAAAATTTTAAATGATAGAGTAGACGAAGATGCAATACAATATTCTTCCAAGCTTTGTCAATACCATAAAAGTATAAAACCTCAACTCCGAAAAACAATACTTTGCCACATAAAAACTTTCATTTTACAATTCAGCGTGTCATCAAAAGATTTGTACCTGTAGCTCAGCTGGATAGAGCGCAGCCCTCCGAAGGCTGAGGTCGCGCGTTCGACTCGCGCCAGGTACACCAAACTCATCTTAAAAACTTATACTGCTCCGATTCAGTAATCTTTTGAAGTTATAATTTGAAGTTTTGCGAAAAGAGCATCACTTTGGGGAATTTCTGAAGGTGATCCTTCGCCCCTATTTATTAAAACATCTACGAGGGTATTGTCAATAAAGGTCATATAATGTCGAGTGCTGCAACTATCCTTGGAACACGGCTCTTCAACGACAAAAAAATAATCATTATCATTGTTTTTCAGCTCATAATTTTTATAAGATTTTTTATGTATATAAGCCTCCTTTAACCCTCGATAATCATCAATAATCGGATAGACCCACCATTCATGGCATTCCATGTATACCTTTTTCAACTCGGCACATCTTTCGGTATAATATTTTGTTGTATCTTCAGAAAAAACTCTTATTTGATAAAAATCGACAGTGGGAGTCACTGTTGGTGGTTGTATATCATAGGCAAGGAAAGAAAGGGGGTAATCAGAAAGTCCCATAAGTTCATTTATAGAAATGATGTAGTCAGTAGGAAATGCATATTCCACGTTTGCTTTTGGAATTTGAACGGTATTTTTAAGAGGACTATACGTTTTCAAAAATCGGTTAGTAATCTCAGCCATTTCACCCCGAGTAAGGAGGTGATCATAATGGTTACCCAGTTCTTCAAGCGCTATTCCTCTTTGTTTGGTGTCTTCAAAATAAGGAGAAAACCATGGTTCTTGGTCACTTCTTACTCCTTCTTTTCGGGCCTGAAAAAGCCATCTGGATATCCTTCTATGATTTTTTCCGAAAAAGCAAAACAAACATACTTCGCAAACCAATCTTCTTTAACATCTGGAAAGCAATTGGTTTGAGAAGGCTGAATGGTTAACTTTTTTGACTCCAAAACGATCTTCAAAAACTCTGCCCTATTAATTGGCAGATTCGGTTTGAAAGTACCATCCACATATCCATCAATAATATTTTGAGCTGCCAATTCTTCAATGCTTGAGCGGTATTCATAATTGGAAATATCACTGAAGTTTTTTGTATTCAAAGCTAAAGAAACAGTTGAAAATTTCCAAATAATAAATAAAAAAATTATAAAAAGTAAGGAAAATTTGAGAGCTCGCGCCATAAATAATTTAAGAAAAACATCTTATGAGTAGAATACATGATTTTTTCAGCATTGCTACTGCGCATTTCAAGAGAAGTAGTAAATCTTTTCATCGTAGGCAAAACTTGAACTTTTCATAAATCAGGAGTTACAATACAAAATTATTTAAAAATTTATTAACGCAACATGAAGATTCCTACTTGGAAGGGGAAACTTTTTTCATTTTTTATTATAATAACTTCCTGCTTTTTTTTATTAAGCTGCTCTCTTAAGCCGCCGGTGGAAAACAAGAAAGTGTTAGAAAATGGCTATGTAGAAGGAGATTTTATAACAAGTTCACATCTTACTTTTCATTACTATTTTTATAAACGTGGAACAGATTTTATCATGGTTGATTTCCATGGCGGACCTGGCCATGGGAGTGCAATTTTTAGAGGATCCGTTGGAAAATTATTAGCCGATGAGGTCGGTTCCACTCTTTATGTCGACCAGCGAGGAACAGGTTTATCGCAAAGAGAAGGGTTTCTTCCGTCATCAGTTGGTTTTTCTCAAGAAGTCAAAGATATGCATGAAATTATTATGGGTATCATTGGTAAAAAAAACATAGTTATTATGGGACGATCTTTTGGAGGAAATCTTGCCCTCCATTACGCTTTAACCTATCCCAATCATGCGAAGGCCTATATTTTTTCAGCCCCATATCTCTACGGTCGTTTATATGGAAAAGCTAATACTAAAGACTATGAAATAGTCTATGCTGAACTCAATGAATCAAAAAAAATTGATACGGATCGTATAAATGGAGATGTAGTTGCGGCCTGGTATAAAAATGAAACCTTAGGAGAGAAAAATTATCTTCCGCTTTTGCCCTTCATTCACGTCCCAACCCTAATTCTGCTTGGGAAACATGACTACATCGTAGGTAAAACCCTTGGAAACCAGATGAAGCTTTATCTTCCTGAAGGGCAGTACATATATTTTGATAACTCGGCTCATAAACCTTATATTTTCTATCCAAACGAGTACGTCGACGCCATTAAAAAATTCATGAATAAACTTGGCTATAAGCGATGAAATAAAACTCAACCATCACTCTATATAAAAAATGTAAGAAAATTTATTAATACGAGTTACACTTTTAAAAAAGAACTATATAAAGGCCATCAAATATTTTTGAGTGAAGTTGGATTTGAAGAATTTTCTAAAAATTCAGCTCAAAAATAGCCAAACGTGCGATTATATGTTATAAATAAAAGATTATCCCTTTTTAACCTTAATTATGAGCATTGATACGCAAAAGTTAGAGATTTCAGAAAAAAACATTCCTCTCGATCGTTTTAATAAAAAAGCTGAAAATTTTATAGCTGCTTGCGAAAAAATTTTAAAGGAATCGACCAATAATCCGAATGCTGTAAGCAATTTTATAAGAGATTTAAGATCCCTCTTATTACAACAGGAAAAAGAGGTATCCCTGAATCATTTTTATACAAAAATAGTCTCTTCAGTTCGAAAAATCTTTACCAAATTTGCCACAAAAATAGTAGATAAAGAGCAAATAAATGGTGTTATGGAAAATCGTCCGCCCTGGGTAAATGCCTTTAATGAAGGGTTCAGTGATTTCATTGGAACTATTGGAAAGAATGAAGAAATAGCACCTGATGCGGAGGCAACAGCTGTCTCAGAAGGTAATGAAAATAAAGGTGGAAAGGAAGGAGCAATAATGCAGGGGATTGCTGCTTTAGCAACTGCTACTCTTGAGGTGACTTTCCCCGATAGAAAAGAAGGAAAAAAGGAAGAAAAAGCAGAAATTGAAGCGAAAAAACAATCAGAAAAAGCAAAGCCACATGGCCCTCCAAGAGAGCTAGAAATGACACCGGGACAAAGAAGAGCCAGTATTGCACAGCGAGCTTCATTAACATTAGGTATACCCATGGACAGTGGGTTGAGAGTTGCATCAAACGATGGCTTAAAACGCCGGAAATTAACAGCGAGAGAACGGGAATTAAAGAAACGAGAGGCTCAACTGGCGCTTAAAAATGCCCGCACAATGAAAGAGGGAAATCCTTCTATCTCGACTTCTTTGCCATACCAAGCGTTTTTTAAAAATCTCCGCGAAAAAGAATCAATAGTGGCTCTCGGATATTCGCATGGAAAATATATCGATCGATTAAAACTTTTAATTGAAAAAAAAGCGGCTATAAAGCATAACATAACTCTCCCTGATAGATTACCTGAAAAATATCAACATGATTATCCGACATTAGCAGGTATGACAGTAAGTGTAAGTCCTCCAAATGAAATTCCAGACGACGTGCAAAAAAGAGAAGTAAAGTCCAGTGAAGTAATGGTCTACGTTCCAAAGAAAAATCTGTACGTCGTATGCCCGACAGCTTTCATTATTGATCTTGAAGAAGGCGAGGATGAAAAATCTGCCGCATAAAAATTAATTTGGTGCTTTAAATGCCTGCATAATTAATCATCAACAGAATTTATAATTTTTTTAAAACAGTCCGCCATACTGTGAGTGTTTTAAAATAGTATTAAAAACTCTATGGCAGTGAAAGTTTTCTCTTGTCTCCCGCAAGGTTTGAAAGGACAACGTATTGAAGTCGAGGTAGATATTCTTCAAGGATTGCCGGCATTTTCAATTGTGGGATTAGGAGATACGGCCGTCCAGGAAGCGAAAGAACGAATCCGTTCCGCCATCAAAAACAGTGGTGCCGAATATCCTCAGCAAAAAAAGATCATAAACCTTGCCCCGGCAGATGTGCGAAAACATGGTCCTCAATTTGATGTGCCAATGGCAATCGGATTATTGGCAGCATCAAAACAAATAACAATTCCTCAGGCGAACACAGCATTAATTGCAGGAGAGCTGGCACTTGATGGAAAAGTTCGAGGAATAAATGGAATTTTAACCATGGCACTCTTTGCAAAAAAAAATAAATATTCATGTCTGATCATTCCAGCTGAAAATAGGAAAGAAGCCAGCTTAGTAAAAGGACTGTCAATCGTTGCGATAAATAATTTAAAAGAACTCATCGATTACTTTGTAACAGGCAATACCCCAAAAACTGACCAAGAAATAGAGCCTCATGATTCAGAAAAATCCACCATCGCTATCAAAGAAATAATTTCACATGATATATCTGAAAGTGAAAGTGCAGTCGCAGATTTTGCCGATATAAATGGCCAGGAAGAGGCAAAAAGGGCACTTTTAGTCGCGGCAGCAGGAGGACATCACATGCTAATATGGTGTTTATAAACTATAAATTCGAGAAAAATATAGAACAAATTTATATTAATAACAAAATCTAGGATTTTATGCTGCATGTGTTATAGTTGCCCAAGCTTCTTTTTTTTGTGCATGGTAGAAACAAATTTATTTAAAATTGCTGAAAAGGAAAACTTATTAGAATTAGAATTAAAAAATAAAAAATTAGCAGACACATTCGCAAGAATGGATTTTTTTTCACGTCTTCTTCATTCTTTAGCACCTGATAGAAATAATGTATGGAGAGAAAGTAAAAGACTTGATGTCGAAATTAGTGGGTGGCCTAAAAATATTAAATGGTATAGAACTGGCGAAAAAACCTTTACTGGAAAAATCACAGATAAAGATGATTTTGTTTTAAAACAATATATTCAAATTCTAGAAAATGCTTTACTTGGAGTTTCGGAAGGAGAATCGGGTTTAACAAGAAAACTTTATAAATTTTTAATTGGTAATAAAAATAAATGGTTAGAATATCGTTTTCACTCAAAAAGCAGGACAATAGCGGCCCTTTGTGTTTTATACGATTTGAAAGCTCACTCAAGAAATGATCTTGAGATAAATATACCAAGAAATTTAGCAATTTCAATTTGGCCTACTGAAAAGAGAAATGATATGCAGCGTACTTATGGAGACCCTAGTAAAACAGCCGATGAACTGCGAAATGAAGGATGGGCACGTATTGGTGAATTTGCGGCCATGAAAGTTTTTAGGGAAAAAATAGGTGGACAAATTCAACAGATGTACCAATTGTTAAAAAATGAACAAACTCTTCAATCGCAAGTATTGAGAAGCAATATACAAAATAAGTGGAGATTGGAACTTTATAAAAGTCAAAACTTCACTTGCCAAATATGTCTGATTAAATACGATTCAGAATTTTTAGAGCCTGATCATCGCATACCAGTAATTTATGAAGCAGATCATCTAACTGAAAACAATTTTAAAGATAAATTGATGACATTATGTAGATACTGTAATCAACAAAAAAGAGAAACAACAAAACGACTTCCTGCTGATTATGATTGGAAAAATAGCCCTTGGGCATTTCCTGAAAAGTTTGATTTAGAAATTATAAAAAGAAGAATTTCAGTTTATGAGAAAAGGACAGGTAAAACATTAAAGGAAATTTTAAACGAGTTGAGTGGATAGGTCTGGTTGAATAAAGATAGATTCTATTTCTCTTGCTTCACGTTCTTTTTCTTCCAAAAGACTTTTTTTGACATTGTTTGCAATTGCTTCTGCGAATATCGGTGGTACAGCATTCCCTATTTGCCGATAGACTGATGTCATTGATCCATAGAATTCGTAATTTATTGGAAACCCTTGCAATACAGCTAATTCACGACATGATAACCTCCTATGTTTAAACGGGTGATTCATTATCATGGCTCCGCCTTTATTATCTCCCCGTGCTGTGATTGTTGGTGAAGGTTTGTGGGGATTCACTTTTCTATTGCTTATATAACCATTAAATTTAGGCTTATATTTAGTATAAACATGATTTTTTAAATCATGATAAGAATCTGGATCAGGTATATTATTTAGCGCTTCTTTTATTGAAATGTGTTTCAAGAGTTTTCCATTTGGGATTGAATTATGAGTAGGATGTGGAAAATTAATCGTTAAACTAAGATCTTTCTTGGTGCCAATTATTATTACTCTTTCTCGTGATTGTGGAACACCATAATCAGCGGCATTTAACAATTTGTATTTAACATTGTATCCAACGTTTGAGAAATCACTAATAATTTTACGAATTACTTCTCCTCCACCAATATTAAGTAACCCTTTTACATTTTCAGCTATAAAAACGCTAGGCTTTTTTAAAGCAACTATTTTAACAAAATATTTATATAAGACATTCCTTTCGTCATCTATTGTTCTTTTCATATTAGCAACCGAAAACCCTTGGCATGGAAATCCACCTATTACTATGTCAGCTTCTGGGATTGAATTAAGATTAATATTTTCAATTGAATTACAAATTATTTCAGAGCCAATGTTGTTTTTGTAAGTCTCTACAGCATCTGGGAAATTGTCATTGGCCCAAATTACATTAAACCCAGCATTAACAAATCCTAAATCCATACCACCCGCACCTGAAAACAATGAAACAACATTTATATTAGTTTTTTTCATATTCATATAATTTCATAATAGAAGTACCTATTTTTTTTGCGTATAAAACAGGAACAGCATTTCCTATCTGCCTATACATTGAGTTTATACTGCCAAAAAACTCAAAATTTATAGGGAAAGTTTGTATTAATGCCGATTCTCTTACTGTTAATCTTCGATCTCCATTTGGGTGAGGTATAGCACATACACCGCCCTTCCCATTACCTCTAGCTAGAATGGTAGGACTAGGTAAATCTTTATTGGTTTGCCGATGACCAGTAAAATTTCTAAATTCTACTTTGTATTTTGATCCCATGTTATTAGGAAAAGAATTTTTGTAATTTTTTAATGAATCCAAAGCCGTCTGGATTGAAATCCATTTGTTTTTACCATTTGTTCCAAATTTATCATGGTCAGCAGAAGGGTGGTAAAGGTCCATTTTGCTAGATAAATCAAGGCGTGTTCCTAAAATAACAACTCTCTTACGTAACTGAGGAACCCCATGGTCTGCCATATTTACTAATTCATATCTCACTCTATACCCTGCCTCTTTAAAATCTGCCAATATTGTTTCAAACACTTTTCCATTTTCTAAACTAAGGATTCCCTTTACATTTTCAGCAATAAACCATTTAGGTTTTACATCTCTTATAACTCTCAGCATTTCAATGTAAAGTTTATTTCTGCTATCATCACTTGATCTAAATCTATTAGCAACCGAAAACCCTTGGCATGGAAACCCACCTATTACTATGTCAGCTTTTGGAATATCAGCGGAAGAAATATTAGAAATGTCAGAGCAAACAATATGGTCTCCGATATTTTCCTTATATGTCTGAACGCAATCTGGGTCATTGTCAACTGCCCAAATAATTTTTATTCCTGCTTGCATTATTCCTAAATCCATACCACCCGCACCTGAAAATAAACTAACAGCAGTAATATCCTTTTTATTCTTCATACCTAAAGATTATCTAGATCAAGGTGAGTATACACTCACCAAATAAAAAAATAAAGGTTTCTAAAAAAATAATACTATTTTTTAATATTGAATGCACTTTAATTACTTTCATATAAAAATGAAATCTGAAAACCAATAGTTCCATCAGGTAATTTCACGATTTCTACTAGACCTCTATTTATAAGGTCTAATAAAGCGTCATCCCATTCATTTATTTCCATATATTTGAAGTAAAAAGTAATCTGGAATTAATGATAGATGCTCAAAATTAAAAATTTCTAAATTTTATATAAAATAATTGAGTTTAATAAAAAGTTTATTTTATAAGCGAAGTATAGATTGGCTAGATAAATTGGATATTATTTAATTTCTACATATCTCTTTAATTCTTTTTCGTTGTCTTCTTTTGTTCGTATTCGGTACCCTAAATTCCTACATATATCGAGTATTTTTACGATAAATTTATCAAACTCTACTGAATTCATTGTAATATTATTTCCATTGATGTTACTTGTATGCCACTCAGCCCTAACGTTTAAAGGGTTTGCTGGTTTATGGTCATGAATATTAAAAATCTCATGATTGCTTTGAGTTATCCACCCAGCACCAACCTCTGAGACTGCTCCCCATGATTTTGCCATATCATTACTAGTGACATATATAACAAACATTTTTTTATCTGAGATGCTATTAACAAAAAATTTACGTAAATATTCAAAAAGATCCATTCTATTTGGGATTCGGCAATCTTCATTGTCAGAGTTCGTATAGATAATATCTTCGTCAGGCGCACCATTAAATGAAAGCATTTTATAAATTACATCTGAAAGATTTTTATTTGCTTTTGTTTGACTGATCATGATCCTTTTTTTCTGTGCATCAACTGTGCTCTTCAATCCGACAATCGGTAAAAATTCATTCATCTCATGCTGAATTATTTCCTTAATACCTTTGGGAACGATGCCCCCTAACTCACTTTCAATTTTTTCGGTCGCTTTTTGCGAGGCAGTGACTTTATACTCATGAACTTTTTTCTTCAACTCTTCCTCATCCTTTTCTTGTTGTTCATGTTTATCCCTATCTTTTTCCTTTTTCTGTTGAGTGCCCCAAACTACACGCATATTTACAATCTCAGGTAGCAATTGTTCTCTTATAAATGCTATTGCTGCCTCATATCTTTTGTCGTCTGTTTTGTATCCTTGACGGTTACTTAATGCCATATCTGGAAGTTCTGTTTCTTCAAATAAATCAATATGTAATTGGCCAACCACATAAACTTCATACAATTTATTTTGCCCCACAAGCGGCAAAATATTGTATTCACCCAGCTTGCTATTCGATAGAATTGAAATAAAGTTATCTGGAAAATCATTAGTGTCTTTTTTGCGTCCACTCGTGCTTCTATATGCACCTATCCATCCTTTAATTTTTAATTCATAATCCCTCTCTTCCCCCTTTTTATTTATTAACTTTAAAGGAAGGATAACTGCTTCTTGCATTTTTAAAAGCTCTTCCTTTAAAAGATTTTCGTCATTAAGACCGTGGTTAAAGTAATCTGATAAATAATGATATTCATTACCCAAAATTATTAATGCTCCCAGCCCTTCAATCATTTCTTTATCAAAACTATCAATAATAATTTCAGTATTTTGAGTTATTATGTGAACTTTAAAATCAGAATTTATTAGTGGGAATATTTTTAATAAATTATTTTTGATCGCTGTAGCTGTTTTATGTAAGCCATATTGGGGATTTGTCATTTTAATTGATGTGCCTTTCTCAGAAATGCGCTGAAAATTAATCTGGTCCTCATTTAAAGGTTGTAGTAAGTGATCATCACCGACATGACGAGATAGAATAAAACCTGATCTCTCATTATTTTTGGCAGTCATAACCCAAACATTTTCTGAAACGGAAAGAGCCGCCAGCTTACCGATACCTTTGCGTCCTATTCTTTTGCGTTTTTTCCCTACAGTATAACTATTTTTATCATCTGTTCGTGTCTCAATGGCTACTCCAAGGTATCTTTCTATATCCTTCCCTGAATATGACATACCTGTACCATCATCCTCCACGATTATATAATCCTCACCCTCAATAATATAAACATTGCTAGCATCAGCATCATATGCGTTAGCAATTAACTCAGCCAATACATAATAAATGTTAGTGTATAAACTGGGCCCTAACAACTCCAAAACTCTAGGACTAATATCTATTTTATACTCACGCTTATCGCTAGTGCTCATACAATTAAATTACATGTTGAATTACGTGTTGTTTTATTGCTTTTCCTATAACATAGCCTAGTTTTGGTGGTACAGCATTACCTATGTGTCTTCCTAATTTTGTCATAGAACTTTCATTACCAAAATCATACGATGCAGGAAACGTTTGCAATAATGCCCCCTCACGAATGGAAAGCCCTCGATCTTGACTTGGATGGCCAAATCGTCCTGAACCATAGTTAAAAAATTGAGTTGTAATTGTAGGAGAGACATCATTCCAACTCATTCTGCCATACACGGAAGTATAAGTTTTTCCACTTTCTTTTTTATAACACTCAGGCAATAATTTTTTATCCCAATCTCGCCATGACCCTTTTGGCTTTGATTGCTTTATTCTTTCAAGATTTAAGGGAGAGAGGTTTTTCGCCTTATGAATAGCATCCACATCACTAGTCTGACCTGATTTAATTTTCGGAAGGCTCTTGATTATATCACCAACGGTTACATAATTATCTTTTGCATGTGTCTTTTCGGGTACTTTTATTTCCCCTAATTTAGAGCCCAGAAGAACTAACCTGCTTCTACTTTGTGGGATGCCATAATCGGGGCAGTAAACTACTTCATAATCAATTTGATAACCTAGTTTTTTCACTTCTTCTATGAAACCTTCAAAAATGTCTGTTTTAGTTATCCCTCTAACATTTTCCATAGAAATAACATGCGGACTTAGAATCTCAATAGCCTTGATAAAGTAGCTAATTAAATTCCAACGAATATCATTTTGCTTGTTCTTGGCTTTAAAAGTATGCGATGAAAAAGGTTGACATGGAGCACATCCTACTAAAACTTTAATACTATCCTTAGAGTACATTTTCTGCATGTCTCTGAAATCATATTTAGCAATATCTGCAGCAATAAATTTGCAATTATTGTTTTTCTCATAAGAATATGAACACGATTTATCATTGTCCAGACCAGCCAAAACATTAATGTTTGCTTGTCGGAGGCCGTAAGTTAGCCCACCGATGCCACAAAACAAATCAATGGCTTCTATTTTCATAATATAAAAGTATAATTTTATTTCCGTTGCATTATAGCGTGTGGAGTCGGATTCTTCTAGAAATAAAAATCACTTTAAAATAAGAGTTGTCCAAAGCTGAATATTCTTCCTTTAACGTATGTAATTACGCATAAAAACGACAATCAAATTTAGATAGATTCTACCCTTTTCCTAAATCCTATAACCTATTTTGTTCCATTATTCAGGGATCACTTTTGCCTTTCCATTAAGCTGAACACCAAGCGACCCATCAGGCAGCTCTACAAATTTGATAAGGCCTTTTTCTTCCAAACTGAGGAGGGTATCGCCCCACTCTTGTATATCTTTTTCGTTCATAAGGTTAAGAATAATAGAATTTATTTTTTGCTTTCTGAAAGATTTTTTGAGACTTGAACAATAACAGTTTTAATACTGGTCATAGGGTTCTTTTGAATTTTTCCTAAACTTTCTCCCGCTGCATATAAAACTTTCAGAGAAGATAATTTTCTTTGAATTGTTGAAAGAGCTTGATGCTCCTTTTTGCAATAGTCCTGATAATCTTTCAAATCTCTCTCATTTACTTTCTGAAGATAAAATCCATTTGGATTTTTTGTTACATACCAACGGACGAAGTGCATAACATCAAAAATTTTAATTTTCTTTGTTCTGTCGCTATATTCTGGTTTTAAAGCCTTTTCAAATATAGAAAGCTCTTCCTTCTGAATCTCAGGAAAAGCTGAAAAGGTAAGAGTTTTTTGAGATGGAATTTGAATTTGGGTCATAAATAATTAAAATAAGATATTATGAAAACAGCCTTATGATAGGCCATTATCCAAGCTTTGGCTCTAAAAACATCGTGCCAAATTAATCCGTCATGGTATCGGCATCCTTCTTTTTGGATGTTTCCAACATTTCATCCATAAATTTTTCTTCATATGCCAACACTGTATCTACTGAATGATCAAGTTCATCTCCCTTAAGAACTTTTGTTGAAAGCTCATCCAGTCCATTTTGCCAAAATTTATCTGAGAGCTCTGGTTTCAAATGCCTGAAAGAGAATTTATTCCGAGTACGAGCATTTTTCCTTATTTTAAGATACTCCCTTTCCGCTTCACTATTAGGATGCCTCCCGTTTGGAGGAAAATTTAAAACTTTGCGGTGAATTTTGATGGCTATATAATCATAAGCTTCAGCAGCTATATGAGGACTGGCAAAATAACCAAGATGATAAATCTTTCCTTTAACTTGTATTCGGGCTTTCCATTTTCTCTTTTTCCTCATGTAAGCTACCCCTCGATAATTGTCCTTCTCCTTAAAACTCCTTTTGGTTTTAAGATGATTTTCAAAACCTTCTTGGCCTTCATTGGTTAAAGCTACCTTTGCTTGGTTTAAAAATTGAATAGCATAGAGAAGATCTGAAAAGAGTCCTAAACGATAACGTTTCTTATCTTTTCTGAAAGAAACTTCATAACGATGTTTAGAATTATCCCAACTGATATTTGTAAGTTTCATGAAAAATCAAAGTTACCGATACTGTATCCCCCACTGAAACTACAACAAAAAAGAAAAGAGATCAATGGCTTCCTTATGCCAAAATCTGACAATGCGGGAAATGTCGTATTAAAATTAAACGTCGCATTGCGACATTTATTTGGTTTTCTTATCTGGCTTAGGAGATAAAAAAAGCTAAGACAAAATCTCTTGCTCCGAGGAAAATCAGATAAACCACATAACAGCTCAAGAGAACAAATCCTCCTGTTCGAGTAAGTTGTTTTTTTCTAATGACAAGAAAAAAGAACAGGATTGAGAGGAAAAGCATAAACAGTGCATCAATCAAAAGTTTCGGATCAAAGTTGATGGGATGGATTAACGCTGTAGAGCCGAGTACTAAAAAAATATTGAAGATATTGCTTCCCACAATATTACCAATAGCAATATCACTTTCCTTTTTCATGGCTGCAACGACTGAAGTAATCAGTTCAGGTAAAGAAGTTCCAATAGCAACTAGCGTAAGCCCAATAAAAGCTTCACTTAAATGAAAATACCTGGCAATTAAGACCGCATTATCAACCACAAGCTTCCCTCCTACTAAAACACCTGCTAATCCACCAAGAATAAAAAGAATAAGCTTGGGAAAGGGATCTTTTTTATGGATTTGTTCTTTTTTTTCAATAACTTCTTCTTGAGCTTCAGCTGCTTTAAAATGACCGTAGATGTAGTAAAGGAAGATAATGAAAAAGCTTAAGAGGATAAGGCCATCTCCCAGCGAAAATCGGTTAAAAGTAACTTCATGATTCTGAAAAATCTTGTCATAGCCAAGAATAATAAAGGTAGCAGCAGCTAAAATATTGAGAGGTATACCACGGGAAGCAGTACTGCGAAGCACTGGTAAAGCCTTAAAAGATGCGGCTAGCCCCAAAATTAAAGCGATATTGGCAATATTACTTCCAATAATGTTTCCAACCGTTAAATCTGCATTATGCTGAAAAGCTGAAATGATTGAAACTGTCATTTCAGGAACACTGGTTCCAAAAGCAACTAAAGTAAGTCCTATCACCGCTTTAGGAACATTGAAGCGTTTTGCTACTCCTGCTGCACCATCTACAAACACGTCCGCAGACTTGAGAAGGAGTAAAAAGCCGAAAATGAGAAAAAGTAGAGTCCAAAACATCCCTTCATTATACACTTTTTCTTCGGCTTTTACCAATTAACCATGAAAATCTATTTTGTAAACGTTCACAACTGTGAACCTATACAAAATGAAATATTATTTTATTTTGATACTATTGATGCCAAACTGCTCCCGTAATTTCAACATGGGATTTGGTTACCTGGTTATTGGTAAAGCCCATATTGATGTCTTTAAAAGTTTTGGTTGAATTAGCCGGAAGGATGTCGTAGATCGTATAAGTTTTTGAATCTAATAAATCTCCACTATTAGCATAGTATTTTGCTTCAATTTCTATATTGGAATAATCCACTTGAGCCTTATTTTTAAAAGTGATGGTGTGAATAGGTATCGAACCAAATCCTCCTAAGTACCAGCTCTCTTTGACAATCTCAATATAATTCAAAGGACTTTTTCTCATCTCATTGAGACGATCCTCTTTCATTTGTTCTTCTTCAACTTTGATTTCTTCAGGAGTTTTGTCTCGGCTTACCTCAATTCTCAAAGCATCATCTTTATATTGGTTTTTTGCTGCAATAGTCACGTAGTTGTAGGTTTTCTCCAGTGGTATCTTCTTTGAAAAAACACCATTTTCAGCTTGAATTTCTTCTTTATTAACTAAAACCGTATCAGCACCAGTAACTGAAAATTTCAATTCATACTCCAAAGCTTTTCCTTGGTTTCCTTCTTTGCTGAGTAAAGTGATCTTTGGTTGCGGAGCAGCATCATACAGAGCTTGCTGTTTTTTTCTTTCAACTTCATTTTGAGCAGCAATTTTAGCGTTTTGTTCCTGTAACCGTGCACTTTCTGCCATTTGAGAAATAGTTCCAATTCCCCAAAGCACAAATAAAGCTATCACACCGATACTTAAACCAATTCTTCCTCGATAATTCTTATAATCTTTAAGACGATTCTGAAACCATTTTTCTTGGCGATTTCGAGGAACCAACCATACTGAAATGAGAAGAATAGCAAAACCTAAAAGCGGATATTGAACAAAAAGGCTGAGAGCTATGATTGCTCCTATTCCTATAGCGATACAAAGAAGCAGCCGTGCTTTTTTCTTTTCCTTAGGTGGCTCTGGTTTATTTTCCTGAAGAGATAAATCAGTTTTACAGTGCTTACAGATACGAGCTTCCTTTTGGATGTCTTCAGCACATTGAGGGCATTTCTTGGTGGCCATAAAGATAGATTAAAGATTGATCTGCCTAACCCCAAAAATCTTTTTTACAGCGCCAAAAAGGGGTAACCGTAGACAGGCTACCCAAAACCTAATCGCTTCCAGGAAGACAATTCTGAATTGGCTGCTAGGTTACCCCAGCATTGGCCAGAATTGTTAAAATTCTTCCTTGAACTTCATTAGATTTTGAGTAGCACTGGAATTATAAACATCGAATTCATAAAAAATCAAATAAATGTCACCCTACCACCCCCATGACGTTTAGGACATTTATTTAAAAATCACTTTGGCTTATTAGAGCCAAAAAATAAGTTAGGGGGGTGACGTTTAGCTGTTTTTGAGGAGGGGGGATGACGTTTAATTTTAGAACTAAAACGTGATACTCTCTTACCGTTTAATATGACAAAAACATGGAACTTAATATAGAACCAGAAAAGCTAATTTATACACTTCGCTTTCCGAGTAAATTCCCCGCATGCCCGGAGTGCTCTACACGTGTGGTTAATTATGAGAATAAAACTCAATTTGAATGTTTGGCATGCAGGAGCAAGGACCGAAATAAACGTGTGCGTTTCAATGTCTATACAAAAACACTTTTGGAACAAACGAAACTTTCTCCTTACCAGATAATCGCTTTGGCTTATGACTTTTGTTCAAACAAAAATCCTGAAGATATAAAAAAAGATAAGAATATGGGAGTAAGCCTTAGGGCTGTAGAAAACTTCTTTAAAAAAATCCAAGAAGGAATTTTGATGAAATCGCAAAATCAAGACTTGAAGAAGAAAACTGAAGTTTTTAGCTTTGTTTTTAAGAAGGGATGGGTATCCATTGTGTCTTTTCCAGAGCTAAGTGAAAAGATGGTTTATAATATGCAATACACAAATAATTGGAATGGAGATCTTTATAAAAAGTATCCTATTTTCTTTACCATAAGAAATCAGGTAGGTATCCAGAAGAATAAACTTACTACCCAGGAATTGGAATTCTGGAACTATTATGAGTCATATTACTTAAATGGAAGGCCCCGCCAAATTTATTCACGAAATTTTCATGCATATCTCAAAACTCTGGAATATTTATACAATCTCCAAAAACGTTTAATTGCTGAACATCCCAAGCTATCATCTCAAGAGTTGCTTCAGGAAATGGTAAAGAATATCTTGGGTCTTCTTTTGAAAGTTAAAATGGTACAAAGTGACCACAAAGTTCTAGCAAGTGCATAAATGTATACAAAATTTTACTTACAGTAAAATTTTGCCAAACTGGTACAGAGTGAAGGTCAACTAAACGGCATATATACAGTAGACACAGTCTAGGATGATTGAAAAATGGTTTATGCTAGAAGAAATTATTATAATCGTACCTGTCACCTATATTGTGTTTTTTACAGTACTCATCTCTTTGTTTCTTGAATTCCTCTAATTTTTTGAGGCAACTATTACTACGAAATAAATCTATCATGTGGTTGAAAAAATCGCTAATCGTCCACCACGTCCGATGAGTATGAGCTACTGGTTTAGCATTATTTGTTAAATGCTTGATAAGTCTAATACTCGATGATACTCCCGAAAAGGGTGGAATATAATTTCTTCCTTTTCGAGTGCGGACTTGTTTAATAACTTCCAACTTAAAAGCTGATGAACCGTCATAATGATGACGGTAACATTTTATGACAATGGGAGCACTATCCCATTGGGCAACTTTTAAAAAAAGAAGATCATAATTATTTTCTTTTAGTTTGCGAAGATTTGGATGAATTTTTCCTTTATATACAGTCAACTTATTTGCCCTATTGATAATGTTGTCTAGAATAGCCATATCGAAAAAAGCAAAAACTTCCAGCTTACGAACGTTGCATTTATCATCTATTGTAGCTTTATCAATAGCATAAGTTTTGACATCTTCTGCAT
>CAYSYL010000014.1:0-14832 GCA_964435355.1 uncultured Candidatus Peribacteria bacterium
AGGCCTTGATGGTGTCATTTTCAGCCATGTCATTAGCCTTTTCTTTTGTGATCTGATCTGATTTTGCCGGAGTTGACGCTGTTTGATCTGGTTGTTTTTGGCCGTCAGCTGGCTGAGTGGCCGTCGGCTGTTGTCCTTGACCTTCCGGGGTTGCCCCTGTCGCTGGAGTGGTTACGGTTGGGGCTGCGGGGGTAGGAGCCGGGGCTGGTTTTGGTTCCGGGGAAGGTCTTAAGCCAAATTTCGGAGAGTTATCCTTAAAGAATTTTTCGATGGTTTCCTTTGGCACATCTCCTTTTTCCAACGCTTTCAAGAACTGGTCGCGGTTTAATTTTGTTTTTCCATCTGATGCCATGAGATCCGTGTAATCGAATTGAGAAGCCCATTGAGAGTTGGCTCGCAATTTTTTCGCCATTTCTTCCTGAACCTGTTTTTCACCACCTACATAGGGAGCACTGTCTTTTCCGGCTTTTACGAAATCCTTTGCGGATTTTGCGGATCGAATATCGGCTAAATATGTTTGAGCATCGCCCGGCCCATATCCTTTGGTGAGTGATTGTGATTCCTGGTATACCTTATTGTCTAATTTATGCGGCATATCTCCCAATGCCCGCAAACCTCCCGCCAGGGAAACACTCGGAGCGCCGGGTTCGGTTGACGTTGGAAAGATGGGAGCGTACTTCCACGCGGTGGCCAAAAATTTACCGGCACCTCCTACCGAGTTTTTAATCGTGTCCGTCACTCCTTTGGCAACGGTGTTGCCTCCTGCTGCAAAAGCCCCTGTCCAGACGACGGCTACCATGCCGACGGCTACTATTAAGTCCTGCAAGGTACTGAGACCGGAAGTGAACAAATTGAGGTCTGCGGTGTTGAGATTGAGTGAAAGGTTGTGAAATTTACTTTTTTGCATGCCTTCCAGCATCATGAATCCAATGGTCATGACAAAAGCGATGGGGATGGGGGCTATCGCATGTTTTATGAACATGTCGTCAATATTGAGCGCCTCCCCCATGGAGCTTTTTATACTTTCAGGAAGCACGTATTTTAGTACCATAAGTGGTGAAAGGACAATGGTAAGCCATAATACTATCAATCGTGCCAAAAGTACGACGAATAACGCGACGAATGCCGAGGCGTAAACAATATAAAATACGGTAGAAAACAACATGTTGATGGCCAAATTTTTCAGCGTGAGTTCCGTTACTTTCACTTCATTCAGTTTTGCGATTTGTGCCAGATTTATGGCCATAACGATGGCTGCATTATTAGCATCGTAGTTGGAAAATATTTGTTTTGCCTTAGCAGTAAAATGATGTGATTTATCACAGAGGGCTGTTTCTCCCGCTGCTTTCAATTTTTTGTCATAGGCTTCTGGATCAGCGTCGGTTCCGTAGTTTAAATCACAGTACTCTTTTTCTTTTCCTTTGAGGGTGTCTCTTCCCAAGTCCTGCTGAACTGAGCTCGGTAATGCAAAAATAGCCGTCGAAATCACATTGACGCTGTCGATCACGACTTTCGTGAGCATAAAGGAGAAATTTACCGCAATAATGGCCAGGACAAATTTCGGGAGGACGGCTTTGATACTGTAGTTTTGACCAAGAGCGAGAACGTTATAGAGAGCAATGAACAGAAGAACGAGTACGAAAAGAACGTTGATTAGATTTCTTATATTCGCCCATATTCCGAGCATCAACTGCTCCATGCCGGGATCGAAAAGGATATCATTTTTCATAAGGGCTCCCGTAAGTACCAGCAGTGGCCACAGAATGCGCTGAAGTACGGTTATGACGGTCGTCAAAAATGTGGCGATTATTTTATACGTATCGTCAAGTGCGGAAGGTGCTGGCGGCAAACTGCTTGGCAAGTTTTGAGCCAAACTTACATGTGGCAATACCACTGCCATAGCGGCTATTACTGCTACCGTGAGGAGAAGGATTTTTTTGCTATTTTTTGTTTTAAATTTTTTCATTGTTTATTTTTTAAGCGAAGCATATTCCGATGCAATGAGCGAGGAATGAAATGGCTTTCGTTGCCGTATGAGTTCCCAAGAATGCGCCCGTTGCCGCTGCAGCCGTTGCTAAACCGACGGCTCCTCCGGCAGAGCCTCCTGCGATAATCATGGGATTTATTTTTTTCTTTTCCGGTTTTTGAGCCGACGTTAGTGATCGTATTCTTCCCGGGGCTTCGGGCGGATTCATTATCGACCGGTGTTGGTTTTGGCGGGCTTTTTCCATCATTTCTTTTTCCGTAATTTTTTTGTGGAGCACACTGGCTTTTTGGTGAGAATCACTATCGAATGGTGTTCTTATTTTTGCTAGAGCGGCCAATTTTGATTGAATGACATTACTTTTTGGTATTACTTTCGAACGAGTGAAAGTTTTTATGGGAGTCATTTCAATTTCCTGGGTTTCATGAACTTGTGTTTTTACGGTTGCTAATCTTATGTGTGGTCTTTTACTTTGGTCATATTTCGTTTCTTCAACATGCTTTATTGGATCAATATTGGTTTTGGCGCGAGGTAAAAAACGACGCTGCTGTAACTCTTTTCCTGAAATAACGAGCGGTTTTCCCTCGGAATTCGACGTGAGAGATATGGGTTTCAATTCAAAGTTTAAATCCTCTTCTCCATTTCCCATGGTGACTTTTAGCTCATATTCTTTCCCGTTTTCATCACGGACTTTTCCGACTATGTCTCCCTTTTCATTCGTATCGAGGTCGTTGATGGCTTCGAATCCTCCTTCTTCCAACATTTCACGAACGGAAGCGATTTTTGGCTCCTTAAATTCATGCTCCATTTCACCAAAAGTTTCCGATTTCGGGTTAATGGCGGGATCAATGCTCTTGCCTTCGCTGCTATAAAAAGGTGTTACCTGAACCTTGCTATAGTTTGGGTTTCCCGCGTATCTTTTAGCCTCCTGTTCTGAAAGATACGTTGGCTCACCATTGACCTCTATTAACTTGAGCTGCCCATTTTGAAGCTGTCTTTTTTCCTGTAAATGTTTTTTCTCGAGTGTTTGCAGGGAAAGTCCGCTGGCTCCCTGCTGGGTTTGTCCTCGCGCCAATTTTTCGGCTGTTTGTTTACCAGTCATTACCTCTTCGATTTTCTTTTTCTCCAATTGTTGAATAATGGTATAGCCGAGCCGTTGAAGATTTTTTTGAGATTCATTTGAAAAGGAGTTGTCACTTTCTGGTCCATAGGCGCGCATGGCACCTCCGTTGCCTGAGAGTCTATTGCGGAGCGTTAGTTGATTTCCCAGTTCGGTTATAAAAAAATCCTGAAATTCCTGATCTTCCGGAGTCGTTCCTGTAAAAGGCAGTTTGGCTCCCTGCTTGCTGTAAAAATATCGGTTTTTAAATTGAGCCGCTTCCTGAGCCGTTAACGCCTGGTTTACAAAGAGCTTTTGTAAATAGACCGCTTCATTATTTTGTTTTTTAGCATCACGCAATATCTCTTCCGTCAACGGAACAAGGTAGTGGGTTATGAATTGTGGATTTATTTGATACATTATTCGTTCGTTATATCTTTCGGAGCTTTATGTGTTTTAACTTTTTGTATGATTTTCGTATCGATATCCCGGCTCGTTTCTATTTCGAAGGCCGGAGCCAGATCAGCAAATTTATTGATATCCAGTTCTACTCTTTTATGATCGGCAATTTTATCGTTTTGAATCCATTGTAAGCGCATGAGCTGGTCAGGATCTCTCTTCTCCGGAGGAAGATTTTTTTCATATTCCATCAACTCAGAAAGAGTTATGACTAAAGATTTTTTTTGCCGTTTTCGCTCTTTGCGGATGCTTAAAAGAGTTTCAATTCCACCATTTATAAGATATTCCCTTAATTTTTGGTTTCCTTTCGTCAAAATATCGTTGAGATCTTCCAGGGCCGGATCAGTTTCATCTTCTCCTATCGTTTCCGCTTTTTGCTTGAGCCATGCTCCAGCCTTTGTTAAATCACCTTTTCCCAGGAGTTCGTTTTTACCGATTCTTGCTGCTCCCGTTCTCATTTCATGGCTTAGCATTCCTCCTATTAATGCCCCACCCATGTAAACGTTTTTGGGAAGAATACTTTTGTTGGCCATGGCATTTAAACCGTAAAGAATGGCAAAATAAGCTTCCATGACGAGTCCCAATAAAGGCGCTCCGACAAACTGTTTCATGGGATTTACTTGAGATTTTCCTTCATACCCTTTTTTTGCCGCTTCACGGACGGCTTCCTCATATTTTATTCTTTCATTTCGATAAAAACCGGCTTCCAGTTTATTTTTAAACTCGTTGAATACCGGTTGGGTTAAGAGTCCTTTTTGCATTCCCATATTCATAAGCTGTTCGGCTTCTTCGTTTTCTAGAAGTCCCGCCCGTAAAAAGCTATCCACGAGCTGAAACGTATCATTTTTGCTCGGTGATTCCATGAATACTTTTATCAACTCAACTCTTTCCGTGGTATCCATCATTCCGACTAAAACTCCGGCCGTTGTGCTATTAAAGCCCTGCTCTGGAGAACTGCCGATTTTCATTACCTCTTTGGCACTTAAAATGGCACACACATGAGCATAATCGGGTCGCGTGAGTTCTTCCCGTTTATCTATTTTATTGAAAATTGCCATAAATTTCGGATCCCCTTTCATTATGGCCTCGATTCCTTTGAATGTTTTATCGATGTCGGCGACGGATTCCGTTGTGAGGCCATTAGAAGCTTTTTTCTCGAGTGCCGCCTCGTAGGGGAGGAGTTCTCCTTTCGCCTGGGCTTTCGCTTTTTTCAAAGTTTCATCAAGGAGTGTTTTCCAGTCATCCTGGCTCGTTTTGAGGGTATCTTTATATTCCTTATAATGGTTTTCAAACGTTTTATTTACCTTTCCCTCGAGATCCGTCATGACATTTTCAAACTTGATCTGAGATATTTCGCTCAATTTATCGTTATCTGAAGCTTTTACTTTGGGCTTATAGGTATCCCTAAATTCGGATAATGTTTTTTCCCGTTCTTCGACGAAACTGTCCACTATCGTTTTTGTCTGCTCTTCCGTCATGGGAGGGGCTTGATCCGGACCTTTTTCGGTTCTCTTTTCGCCTGATTTTTGATCTATTTCAGACATTTAAAATTTTAATAAACGTAAAATCATGTCTCCCAATTTCTCCTGTTTTCCTTCCCATTCGGGAATTTGGGTCACGAGATATTGGCGTATTTCAACAGGGTCCTGGGATTCGAGCTGAATGACGACATCCGCAAACCAGTGGCCCGTTACCCGCAAATTAAGGGTTTTTAATCCATGGCCGTACATAACCCAAAAGGCCTGTATATGGCTGTAAGGGTATAAGACGGCTCCCACTTGTATTCCCATTTCCGAGATAATAATTTCTATTACTTTTGGTGGATGATAGGTGTGGGTGTAGTAGTAAACGGCGGCAAAAACTATTAATGCGATCGCCATGGTCCAGTTATCTGAGAAAAACGCCCATACCAAAAGTGCCAGCAATGCGATGATGGCTACCATATACCAGCGGATGCTTTTTTCATGGTGGATATACTCTGGAGCTTCCCATGCCATCACTCTTCGTTCATGGCCAATGGGAGCCTGAAGTTTGGCAGAATTTTTAATATTAATCACCGCCTTCTTATTGGTTTTTGTTTTTTGTGGCATTTTTGTTTTCAGAGAATCTTATTATTTTAACAGAAAAAAGCCTTTCCAACAATTATAGGAAGGCTTACGGAAGCCAAAAGATATTGACAGCACTAATATAATGTTTTCTTTTACCCTAATTTATTTTTTATAATTTTTCCCGTAATCCGTTGAGCCATTGATTTGAAACTTTTGTAAGAGGCAAATTGGCAATATTATGCGATTCTTTTTGGAAAACAAGCTGTGGCTGTTTAATGGTTTGACCGATTTCATAGGTTTTTAGCTTAAGTTTCCGACAAAGTTCCAAAAATTTTTTTTGATTTTTGCGCGATATTTCGACGACAAATCCTCCGGTTTGGGAAAACAGTTTTTGATCCGTTCTAAGATTACTTCCTTCAATTTTATCAGTGTTGATACGGACTCCAATTTGTCCTTCACCGCGCCCACCAATGCACATTTCGGCTATCGTTATGGCCAATCCTCCTTCACTGATATCATGGGCGGCATTTATAAGACCATTCTCCACGCCCTCCACCAGGGCATATATTTGCTTTGTCGCTTCTTGTAAATCTTCTTGGGGGACATTCGCTCCCAGATATCCTAGTTGCCGGTAATACTCTGATCCTCCTAGCTCATTTTTCCGCTCTCCTAAAAGGTATAATATGTTACCAGCTTCTTTTAGCTGCAGAGTAATGGCTTTCGAAGCATCATTAATTTTTCCAAGGCAGCAAATGACGGCAGAAGGAGGCACATGGCCGTTTTTACTTTCATTGTACAAACTGACGTTCCCGGAAATAACCGGCGTTGGACTCTTAGGATAATTCCATAGCTTTATCCCGTTACAAGCGGCCGCAATTCCTTCGATTCCACGCTTTAACTCCCACATTTGTTCAGGTTTTTCAGGATTTCCGTAGTTCAAACAGTCGGTTATAGCCTGTGGATAGGCTCCTACGGCGGCAACATTCCTCATCGATTCTATGACGGAGTTTGCCGCTCCATGAAAAGGGTCGATGAGGGCATATCTAGGATTTGAATCTGTGGAAAAAGCCATTCCCACTTTTTTTGCTTTCTTACTTGCCTCTTCGTTAAACAAAGGAAGTATGACTCCGGCATCGGCTTCTCCCGCCTCTATTACTACATGTCCCTGAACCTGCTTATCGTATCGTTCATATATCGGCTTACGACAGGCAATATTCTCCGATGCGAGAAGTTTTAATATTATTTCATTATACTCTTTTGGCTCTGATATTTTCGGCTCTTTGAAATTACTTTTCGGAGTGTTGTATTCCCGGTCATAGAGTAATCCTTCCGTGATAAAGGCCGAAGGAGCATCGACGTATGTCTGTCCCCGATACCGTAAAATATAATTTCCTTCCGTTACTTTACCCACGACACAGGCTCTTGCATTTTCGGAGACTGATGGAAGATCCCACTTTTTATTGTAGTGCTCGACGATCATTCTGGTAAGAGAGGGGTGACACATCCATGCGAAACGTTCCTGTGTTTCAGCACAGGCGATGACGGAGGGAGGAAGATTTTCAATGGCAACATTGACTTTGCCAAGATCTATATCCGCTCCTAAACCGCTTTTAGCGACCTGTTCCACCGTGGAACAGGTTATTCCTCCCGCTCCCATATCTTTAAAACTTACTTTCGATATTAATTTTTTCTTTTGCAGCGTTTTGAAAAGATCATACGAAGAAACGAGTAAATGCCGTTTGAGAAATGGATTTGGTTCCTGAACAGCTCCTTTATTTTTTTCTTTTTCCTCTTCATCCAGTTGAAAGGAGGCAAAACTGGCACCTCCCATTCCACTGTTATCCGTCGGCTTTCCAACAATGATTATATCCCATTTTTCTTTCGCCGCTTTTTTAGGAACATAGGAATGTATGATAGCTGATTCTTTGATGACTCCGAGGGCCACTACATTCACCAAACAGTTATCATTGAATTGTTCATCAAAGTAAGCATCTCCGCCAATATTTGGAACTCCGATCGGATTTCCATACCCACCTATGCCTCCTACCACCCCATCAGTAATTTGTTGCACCTCTTTCTTTTTGATATCACCAAAGCGGAGCGGATCCATTGTTGCAATCACTTGAGCACCCATACACGCCACATCACGAACGCATCCTCCAACACCTGTTGCTGCTCCTTCATAAGGTACGATCTGGGAAGGGTGGTTATGACTTTCATGGCTTACCACCAATCCGTACTTCTCTTTCCCATCTTTTACAATTTCCACAATTCCCGAGTCTTCTCCCGGACCGAGAATGACATTGGGTCCTTTTGTCGGGAGTAATTTCAAATATTTCCGGCTGCTTTTATATGAACAGTGCTCCGATCCCTGAATTCCAAAAAGAATAGCTTCCGTCAGCGTGAGTGGGCGTCCCAAAGTTTTTTCCACTTTCCTTGCCTCTTCCACCGTTAAAGCAACATTGTTTTGCTTCAATATTTTTACCACTTCCTTGTCACTGAGTTTTGAAAACTTGGGCAGATCTTTCATAGGGCAAGTTTCAGTATATTTTTTTATTTAACGCTGTAAAGCATAAATAAATAGACAGAGTTAGTATTGTTCACTCTGTCTATTAAAGATGACTGCCTTACCAATGGAACTTTTTTTAGTTGGTGTATTTTCGATCGTAGGCCAAAAGTCCCATCATTCGGGCCCGTTTTACAGCAACCGCCAGGGCTTTTTGATATTTGAGGGCCGTTCCAGTGTAGTATCTTGGAACTATTTTACCGTATTGAGAGATGTAACGGCGTAAGAGTTTTATATCTTTATAGTCGATATACTCAACTTTATTGACTGTAAACTCACAAGGTTTATTGTACTTATTTTTAGCCATGGTGTTTCAATTAAAATTTAAAAATATACATTCGTTCTTTTATTATTTTGTTTCGTGTATACCCGTCTTTACATTTCATCGGGGGGAGCCTCTCCCATTTCCGGTTCCAGACTGGTCATTTCTTCTCCATCGTCCTTTTGTTTTTTCTCCAGCATGATCATGTCATCGATGACGACTTCTGTCCGAAATTTTTTCACTCCTTCCTGAGTATCCCAACTTCGCGTTTTGAGGTAACCCTCTACATAAATAAGTTTTCCCTTTTTAAGATATTGCTGGCATATTTCCGCCAGTTTTCCCCAGGCCACCAACTCATGGAATTCTGTGGAACTGTGTTTTTGACCATCTCTTGTTACCCATTCCCGGTTGGTTGCTATACCGAAGGTAACAATTGGTTGTCCACTACTCGTCTGCTTCAACTCAGGGTCCCGGGTAAGGTTACCAATGAGGATAACTTTATTGACACTTCTCATGGCTATGATTGGGTTATAAATTAATCAATAGCCTATTCTAGAAGTTTAAGTCAGGGTTATCAATAATACTCTTTAGTTTAGCATCGACATCTTTTAAAGTTGTTTCCTGTTTTTTTTCTTCCTTTGGCTTTGACTCTTCCTTTGTTTTCACAGGAACCTCCGGCTTTTCCTGCTTTTTCTTATCCACCATTTTCGGCTTCTCTTTGCTTGTTTCACGAGCTACCTGTGACTCTTCTTTCTTGTCTTCCTCCTGCATTTTTGCCAATGTTCGAGGAACGTAAGCGTCCGGCAATGTGACAATCATATGACGAAGAACCTCCCGTTCAAGTCGGAGCATGGTATCCAATTCTGCCACTTTTGAAGGCAAATAGTGAAAACAGTAAACGGCATAAAAGCCTTGTTCCCGTTTTTTTATCGGGTAGGCAAATTTACGAGTTCCCCATACGTCTTCGAAAAAGAGTTCTCCTTCTTTTTCCTGAAGGTATGTTTTGATTTCGGCCAAACGTTTTTTGGCCTTTTCTTCACCGAGATCGGTGTCGACGATCAGCATAAGTTCATAACGCTTGTGATCATCAGAAATAGATGATGTCATCTTCCTATGGGTTAAGTGATAAAAAAACTTAAGGAGAGCATCTTGCTCTCCAGAAAGAGCAGTGGGAATGTAACAAAAAGATTTCGGGATAGCAAGAAGAAATGTGGTATCTGAACCTTTCCTTTATGTCGGACTTCCATAATCTTCTGGGTTTTGCCTTCTCTTCCTTCAATTAAGTGATAATTTCTGTATTTTTTCTCGATTTGTCAAGTCTCCCTTGCCATAAGCAATTTTTATAATTTAATAATCTTTTTGCTGCGCTTTATATTTTATTAACGCCCAAATTGCCGGTTTCATTACAAAAAAAAATATATAGTACAACACAATATTATTTTATTTTTGGCAACTATAAGTGGTTGAAAGATACAATTTCAACGCGATAATGGTGGGGTATAGAGTGAACTAATCGGATTTTATATGGCGTGTACGCCCTGTCTCACTTCCTTTACGTCTGGCGCAAAAGAAGAGGATGGTCACCAAAAAAATCTATTAGTACTCCAGGTCAACAATTAGGGGTAAATATGGAAGCTCGTAAAGCTCGACATCTTAAAGTGTTGGCTCAAAACGGTAGCTTCTCTCTTTCAGCCATCGCCCGTCTTCCAGGTGTGTTCTCTGATCTTAAATTCCCACGATGGGAAACAAAAGAGGTGATTCAAACGCTAACTCATCCTTCTTTCCTTTTCCGAAAGAGTTCTGAAAATACCGTTTCTACTTCCAACACCCTTTTTAAGCGCTACACTGTTTTTGTCGGCGTTCTTTTTGTATTGAGCACTATTACTACTCAAAATGGTTTTGTTGATGCATCATACTATGATGCTCCTGCTGGATCTATTATTTCAACGAATACCGTCGTCATGAACGAGGAGGGTTATCTCACCAAGCTTAATCCTCAGACGACTCAAGGCGATCGTTCAACTATGAATGATCACCTTATTCATACGGTAGCCGCCGGCGAAACCCTTTCAACTATTGCTAAAGAGTATGACTTAAAAACTGCCACAATTATGTGGGAAAACGGAATTACTAATGCTAACAGCCTCAGAACTGGCCAAAAACTTCTTATTCCTCCGGTTGATGGAGTTTCCCATAAGGTGGGAAAGGGAGAAAGTGTTGAAAAAATTGCCAAACTTTATGGAGTAAATTCAGAAAATATCGTGAAGCAAAATCATTTACTCGCTTCTACAGTAACAACTGGACAAGAGCTTTTCATTCCGGGAGCCAAACCTCTTCCAGTGGCTGAGCCAACGGTTCGCGCCAACCCTGCCCGTGTCGCTTCCAGCGCCCGCGTCAATAGTGTCAGTGGAGCTATTGTTACCGGTTCAACTGATGTTCCGGTCGGAGATAAACCATTTATATTCCCAACCCGTGGAACCGTTACTCGAGGATTTAAGAGCGGACATCCAGCTTTTGATATCGGCAATAGATCCAAACCTCCGGTATGGGCAGCCGGGGCCGGTAAAGTTGTTAAAGCTTCCTCTGGAACATGGGGTGGTGGATATGGGAACCATGTCATTATTGATCATGGCAATGGGTTGCAAACTCTTTATGGTCACTTGGACTCATTATCGGTCAACGAGGGCGATTATGTGACGCAGGGACAGGTTATTGGTATTATGGGTAACACTGGTCGCGTGTATGGTCCTACCGGTATTCACCTTCACTTTGAGGTTCGCGTCAACGGCAAGAAACAGGTTCCTTCTCATTATTATTAAAAAATAGCTGAAAATAGCGTATCCCTTTTTTGACATGCTCAAAAAACTGATGACATTGCCGCGACTTCCGGTGCTCCTTCTTATTCGGCTTTATCAAAAAACTCTCTCTCCGGACCACGGCCCTCTAAAGCGTTTTCTTCCTTATGGTTACTGCAAATTTGATCCTTCTTGTTCCGAATATGGCTATCAGGTGATTTTCAAGTATGGACTTTTCAAGGGTGTTCCTTTAACAATATGGCGGATTTTGCGATGCAATCCCTGCAGCGGTGGCGGGTATGATCCTCCTTAAGAGAAGCCTATCGAAAAAATGGCTCTTACTGCGTTGGAAAGAAAATTACCATTTCAAAAATATTCTTTATTCTTTCTATTCATTCATCTTCATACAAAAAATTTATGATTCAAAGAGCCCTCATCAGTGTGACTGATAAAAGCGGTATCGTGGAGTTTGCCCGTGGCCTGCAAGAAAAAGGCATTGAAATTCTATCGACCGGAGGAACGGCTAAGGCTTTAAAACAAGCAGGAATTAAGGTTATAGAAGTTTCCGACTATACCGGTTCTCCTGAAATTTTAGGGGGGCGGGTTAAGAGCTTGCATCCAAAAATACATGGCGGAATTTTGGCTCGTCGGGACATTCCTTCCCATATGGAAGAGCTTGAAAAGAATGGCATTCAGCCGATTGATTTGGTCGTCGTGAATCTTTATCCTTTTGAAGAAGTGGTGGAACGGGAGAATGCTTCTCCGGAGGAAATTATCGAGAATATTGATATCGGAGGGCCCAGTATGATTCGTTCAGCCGCTAAAAATTATGCTTTTGTAACAGTGGTGACGAGTACGAACGACTATGACCTTGTGCTGAATGAAATTCGCGCTACTGGCAATACCTCTTTTGAAACACGTCAAAAATTGGCACGGAAAGCTTTTTCCCGAACGTATCAGTATGATGAGGCGATCGAACGTCATTTCCGCAGTCTGCTCGGAGAGGCCGAACTTTTAGATTTACATTATGAAAAGGTGACCAGTCTTCGATATGGCGAAAATCCTCACCAGAAAGCTGCTTTTTTCCGTAATCCGCTTAACCAGGATTCCAATATCACCAATGCTAAAGTGCTTCATGGAAAACAACTTTCTTTTAATAATATCGTTGATGCTGACGCGGCGCTTGAACTCGTGAAAGATTTTGACCGACCGACGGCGGCCGTCATTAAGCATAATAATCCTTGCGGCGTGGCTTCTTCAAATAGTATTGAGGATGCTGTTGAGCTTGCCTTTAATGTGGATTCCATGTCGGCATTTGGAGGAGTTATCGCTTTGAATCGACCCTGCTCTAAAAAAATCGTTGATTTCATGCATTCCAAAAAATGGTTTGTCGAAATTATTATTTGTCCGAAGTTCGAAGCGGAAGCTTTAGCTCTTTTACAAAAGAAACCGAATATCCGATTACTTGAAACCGGGCCGCTCAAGCTGGATGTGAATCGAAGGGATATTAAAAAAGTTGCCGGTGGCATTTTGATTCAAACGGAAGATACCTATCAGGTAACGGAAAAAGATTTGAAAGTCGTCAGTAAGCGACAACCGACGAAAGAAGAGATTGCCAGTATGCTTTTTGCTACGAAAATAGTAAAACATGTAAAATCCAACGCTATCATTTTAGCCAAAGCGGAAACAGTTATGGGGATCGGAGCCGGACAGATGTCCCGTGTGGACGCCGTTCATTTAGCCTGTTACAAAGCCGGAGAACGAGCGAAAGGATCGGTAATGGCTTCGGATGCTTTTTTCCCTTTTGCCGATGGGATAGAAATGGCCCATCAGGCGGGTATTGAAGCGGTCATTCAGCCGGGTGGATCAATTAAAGACGACGAGGTCATCAAACGGGTCGACGAGCTTGGCATGGTTATGATCTTTACCGGCGTAAGATTTTTCCGTCATTGATGAGAGGAAGGGAGTACGCCCTCCCCTTCCAGAAGGATGCGGGCTAATTTGCTTGTTTCCGTTTGAACTTCGGTGAGATCGGGAAGTTGAACCATCAGATTTTCAAAAGCTTGCGAATTCCCATTGACTGTCGCCACTTCTAAAACTCCCCCAAGTGCCATCATGGCAGCTGCTCCGAGATAGATTCCTATTTTTCGACTCTCTGTGGGAAAAAGTGAATTTACTGCTTGTGTTACCTTTTGCAATACACCAACCAATTCATCAGACTCTCTTCGAGGAAGTGTTCTATAAATGCTTCCCATTGTTTTTCACTTGTGATTTCCATAGCGGTTATTTTTTAGGGGAGTTTTTTTGGCCGGCCAAGGGTTAACAACTCCTTTCACCTCTTCAACTTTACCATTTGTTCGAGGTGGGGGTGGTGCCCAGGGATCCAATACTCCTTTTTGCGTGGCAACATGATTTTTTAAACTTTTTATTCCTGCATCCAGGGCGCCGCCATCCGGAATTGCCTCTTCTTCAGCCGTTAAGGCAGGACTTTCATTTTCCACACCCGCGTCCACTGTTGGCGTTTGGGATACTTCGTTTGGTAAAGGAGCTGTTACAGAAGGAAGAGACGGCTCAGTTTTTGGAGCTACTTGCTTTTTATCGTTTGGAGATAATCCATAAACAGCCGCTGCCGATACCAGTGCCGCTGCCGCCAGCCTTGCTCCCCATTTCACTTGTGTCGGGGTAAGCAATGGACGTGGGGCGAAGCCTGGAGTTTCACTATCAAATGGAATCTCGTTTTCCTCACACGCCTTTATGTAGAATGGCATGACAAGAGCATCCGAATCTCCTTCTTCAAAACCTTTATCGTAAAATCTCAAAAAACTATCAATGAGAGTGTTGAGAAGAGTTTTATATATAAAATCTACGGCTTCTGTTTTCGTTAATCCGTTTTTTTCTGAATGATCGATGAAATCGCGGACATATGACTGTCGTTCAAGCGTCTGTATCACTCTTTCCATTTCAAGTGCTCCTTCTTGAAGGCATCCGACTACTGCCTCTGTCATCTCCCGTTTATGATTAAACAAAAACGCTTCTATACCTTCCTGGGGCCTCTTTTTTAATATGGCCTTAATCACCAATTCCGTAGTGCCTGCTGTCTCCTGAGCTGCTCCCGGGTTTACCCTCATCCATTCTGCCATATTTAATTTTAAGAGATAGAAACTCCCTTGTTGAGAGTTCGTAGGCTTACAAATTTAACAATATATACACATTTGTCAAATAAATATTCTTCCTTTATTGAAGGACGAATAGAAAGAAATTGACAGGAAAATAGTTCCACTGTCATTTTATTACTAGTGGACATGAAAAATTTCTCTTAGCCGGCCGAATCATTTTACTCTTTTTTATTGTACTTATTTTCCAAATACTCGATGATTTTTCCGGATTCATTCATAATGAGTTCTCCATCCTGAAGGACGGGGACCGTATGACCGACTTTTAAAACTTCGGCTGGTTTATTGGCTGGATCTACTTCCACTTTTTCATACTCGAGTTCTAAAGCGGCTAATTTTCGACGAACCTTTTCACAAAAAGGGCAGTCGGCATATTGAAAAAGTTTGATCATATTTTTTTGAATAATATATGTCTCATGGTACCATACATAAGATTTTTTAAAAAA
>CAYSYL010000014.1:14842-18509 GCA_964435355.1 uncultured Candidatus Peribacteria bacterium
CTTTTCATGACGATTTTCGATGCGTTGCTCCTCGGCATTGTCCAGGGCATTTCAGAATTCCTTCCTATCTCTTCCTCAGGCCATTTGGTTTTGGCGGAAAATTTTTTGAATCTTTCCCATGAGAGTTTGCAAACGTTCGACATTGCTATCCACTTTGGTACTCTTCTCGCCATCATTTTATTTTTCTGGAAAGAGTATACGGTTATGGCTTTTGCATTTTTCAGAACTATTGGTCGGGTTCTTAAGGTAAAAAATATTAAAAATGAAGAGAGAGATCCTGACCAGCTTCGTCTTATCGGATGGCTTGTATTTGGTACTATTCCGGCCCTTATTGTCGGCTTTTTCTGGGGAGATATGATTGATGAAGTTTTTCGCGATCCCAAAATGGTGGCAGGAGCTTTGATTATCGTCAGCTTTTATTTTATTTGGGCCGAATGGCAATCGAAACAGCTTCATAACTGCAAAGAACAAACACCGACGCTTTCGTGGGCGAGGGTTTCCTGTATCGGTGTTGCCCAGGCAATCGCTCTTTTTCATGGGGTTTCCCGCTCAGGAGCGACGATTTCAACGGGGTTGGCTTTAGGAATGGAACGAAAAGAGGCCGCACGGTTTTCTTTTTTGCTTGGGTCAATTGCCATTTTAGCAGCTTCTACTCTGGCTTCTATTAAGATTTTGAAGCATGAGATGGCGCTTCCGCCGATTGATATTTTACTGACGGGGATTATGAGTTCTTTTGTTGCGGGGTATTTTTCCATCTCTTTTCTCATGAAATTCCTCGGGAGTCGGAAGCTGTATGTTTTCGCCGCGTATCGTATTGCCCTTGGGGTGCTGCTATTAGCTTTGCTGAGATAATTGTTGGTAAGTTTTTCAATTATTGTAACTTTTGTTCATTAATCAACAATTCTCTGGACAATCGGGCTTTTGCTTTTTAGAATAGAAAAAACACCTTTTTTTCTCTTTTCGCTGTTTTTCATGAAAATTTCGGATTTTGCCATTGCGACCTTAGGAAGCCATACAGCTCTTCAAATATTGAAGGGTGCGAAAGATGAAGGTTTTCGAACTATTTGTGTCTGCCAAAAAGGTCAGGAGAAGGTTTATAAAAGTTTCGGCGTGGCTGACACCATCATTTCTGTCGACTCTTTTTTGAATTTTTTTGAAATTGAAAAAAAGTTGATGGAGGAAAATGCCATTCTGATTCCCCATGGCTCTTTTGTCAGCTATCTAGGGTGGAAGAAGGTTCAGGATATTACCATGATGCATTATGGCACGAAAGGAATTTTGGAGTGGGAATCTGATCGTGTGAAGGAGAAGGAATGGCTGAAGGCCGCTGGGCTGCGCCTCCCTAAAATCTTCAAGAAACCTGAAGATATTGATCGAGCGGTGATTGTTAAGTTTCATGGGGCCAAAGGAGGCAGAGGCTATTTTATCGCTCATTCTCCTGAAGAGTTTTATGAGAGAGTGAAGGAGTACCCTGATGAAGGAGGGTATGTTTTGCAGGAGTATATTGTCGGAGTTCCGATTTACAGCCATTATTTTTATTCCCGCCTTCAGGATGAAATGGAGATTATGGGTTTTGATAAGCGGTATGAATCAAATGCCGATTCTATTGGCCGTATTGCGGCAAAGGATCAATTGGACGTAAAACTGCATACGAGTTATACGATCACGGGGAATATTCCTATTGTTATTCGGGAATCTCTTTTACCCGAAGTTATGACGATGGGCGAAAATGTTGTCCGTGAATCTAGAAAACTTCTGGATTATAAATCCGGTAAACCTTTAACCAAGGGACTTTTTGGGCCTTTCTGCCTGGAAGCTATTGTGGATCCGGATCTTAATTTTTATGTCTTTGAAATTTCGGCCCGTATCGTCGCGGGAACGAATCCTTACATTAACGGTTCCCCTTATACCTGGCTTAAATATAACGAACCGATGAGTACGGGACGTCGGATTGCCCGTGAGCTGAAGCAGGCGATCGAACACAATCGGCTGGAGGAAGTTTTAGGCTAAAAGAGGCTCTCAAAAATGTTTTTTTCCAGAGAGTCTCGAATATATTTGTTCTCTTTTTTGATGTATGTTTAAATAAGCGTGTCATTTTTTTTTATGATTTCTCATCAACATATTGTCGATATTCTCAAAGCCTACGATCAAAAAAATCTCACCCTTGGCGTTTTAGGGGGGCATAGCGGATTGGATGTTTGCCACGGCGCCAAGAAGTATGGTTTTCGGACGGTGGCCGTTTGCCAAAAAGGACGGGATAAAACCTATTCGAAGTATTTTAAAACGAGGCCCGATATGGATATTATTCCCGGCCAGTTAAAACCGTGGCATGTGACGAAGGGGTGCGTGGATGAGGTTATTTTAGTTGATAGTTTCAAAGATATCGTGAAGCCGGAGGTTCAACAACAGCTTCGGGATCTCAATACTCTTTTTATCCATAATCGTTATTTTTGGGTTTACTGCGATTTCGAGAAAATTGAAAATGAGTTTGCCGTTCCGATTTTTGGGAATCGCCACTTTGTGAAACTGGAGGAGCGGGATGTACCCGATAATCAGTATTACCTTTTGGAACAGGCGGGTATCAGATTTCCGAAGATTTTCGGATCACCCAAAGAGATTGACCGTTTGACGATCGTGAAGGTGAATGAAGAGCAACGTGGCTATGAAAGAGCTTTCTTTTTCGCTTCAAGTGAGCAGGATTACTATAAAAAAGCTGATGAACTGCTGGCGAAGAAAGTTATAAGCAAGCCAAGTCTTGAAAAAGCCGTTATTGAAGAGTTCATCGTCGGCGCGCCGGTCAATTTCAACTTTTTTTATTCTCCTCTTGATGATGAACTGGAGCTGATGGGAACGGATATGCGACGACAAACGAATCTTGATGGGCTTCTTCGATTGCCCGCAACCGAGCAGCTGGCCGCCCTCGAACATGTTCGTCCGAAACTGATAGAAACCGGCCATGTTGCCGTAACCATTAAAGAGTCGCTTATTGAAAAGGCCATGGAGATCGGAGAAAGGTTTGTGGAAGCTACGGGCCGTGTGTATGACCGCTCCATTATCGGTCCTTTTGCTTTGCAGGGAGCTGTTTCGGCCGAGGACGGACGGGAAGAACTGATTATTTTTGATGTAAGCCTGCGTATTCCCGGCTCTCCCGGAACCCGCTACACTCCTTATTCGGGTTATATGTATGGTGAAAGTGTCAGTTATGGGGAACGAATCGCCATGGAGGTGAAGACGGCTATGGAAGCGAAAAAATTGGAGCTTCTCTTGACCTAGGCTAGTCTATTCTGGGAAGTATTGATGTCTATTCCAAATTTTCCAGCTAATTCCAAAAATAAAGGGTGATTTTTAGTACCGCCTTTTTTGTTAATTTTTTACCGCCATTTCTTTCCCGTAGCTTTTCGATGTGAAATCGTAAAACTTTTTCGGCCGCATTTCTAAAGTCGTTTCTGGATGACTCCACCCACTCGGCTCCCGCCATTGCCGCATCGTGGGCTACATCGTCGATGAATGTCCACACGGTATCGAGATGTTTATAGGCATCAGGACTTCTTTTACAGTAAGTATTTTCTGAAGAACTGTCGGTTATTCTTATGGCTGTTTGTAGCATTTTTTTGCATAACTCCCTTTTATGCTCTGCTAGTTTTTTTCTTGCTTCGTCCGTACCTAT
>CAYSYL010000014.1:18519-23099 GCA_964435355.1 uncultured Candidatus Peribacteria bacterium
CAAATGCCTGCTGTATAACGTTTAAAGTAAGGCATTCCGGGTTTTTACGAACATTCAGAAGTTCATTAGAGGGGTAATTCTCCATAGGTATCTACTACCTTTCTTTCGTAGGATTCGTAGAGCGAACTACCTTCCAGTCTCTGGAGTATTATGGCCGATCGTCTCATCATTTCTTTAATTTCTGGAATAGAAAGCGTGAATAGATCCAAAGCTTTAATTTCTTCCAGTAATTGATCTAATTTTTCAGGGGCTCTTCCCGCTCGCGATCGTATACCTTGGTTTCTTCATTTTCTAATCTTGTTAACGTTACACGAGTATTCCAGTAGAATTTCTTATCACCCTCAGGTCGGTATTCATAGGTAAGAACGGTGTTTGCACTGGTTTTTATCTCATTTCCTACGATAATTAAACTGTTCCTCGTGACGTCCTGCCCGATGGCTCCTTTTTTATCACCTTCAGTTCCATGGAACTAGGCCGGTGGCTCATCTTCATATTTACTCACTGTGAGCATTATTTTTTCTTTGTCTGTCATTGAGATTTTTAAAATATTCCCGTCTTGTTTTAATGAGGCTTTAGTTTTTATTCTTTTCTTCACGTTTTGTCAATTAATGGAAAAGTCGTGGAGCCTTTCACTTTTAATATTTTTGTCCTAAAATGGAGCGGATGTATCGTAAGATTTATGAAAGCTCTTATTTTAGCGGCGGGAAAAAGTTTGCGGTTTAAACCGATTGAGGATAAAAATTTTCTTCGTTTTTTCGGTAAACCGCTCCTCCAGCATCAGTTAGAACAACTCGCACGGGTGGGGGTGACGGAGTTTCTGGTTATCGGACGGGAGCATAATTTAGAGGAGATTAAAGCGTTGGTTTTGCCTCTTACAAAAGGGAAAAAAATAACGATTCGGGTGCTCGAACAAAAAGATTCCGAAGGAATGGCCGGTGGGATTTTAGCAGCTCGTCTTTTTTTTAAGAAAGGTGAGGCTGTGTTGATCGTGAATGCCAATGATATTTTGGAAGATTCGGCTTTTTCTGTTGTCATTACCGAGTCCCGTTCAACAAAATTTGACGGACTATTATTGGCCCAAAGGGTTAAACAATATTTTCCCGGAGGATATTTAAAAGTAAATAAAACCGGACTCATCGAAGATATAGTTGAAAAGCCCGGAGAAGGTCATGAACCCAGCGATCTCGTCAATATTGTTGTTCATTACCATAAAGAGGCTCATCGTTTATTCGATATTTTAGAAAAAACCAGTTCCCGGAAGGATGATCGATATGAAGTGGCTCTTGCCGAACTTTTTAAGGAAAAAAGATATAAGGCCGTTTTGTATGAAGGCTTGTGGCATGGGCTTAAATATCCAGGGCACACTTGTGCCGTTATGAACTCCTTTTTCGAAAAATGGAGGAGGAGTGGCTCTTCGCGCAGGGGAAAGAAAACTCTTTCTTTGATAAAGAAAGGCAAGTATGTTGAAATTGCCAAGAGTTCTGTCCTGAAAGGTGGTCCTATTGTTTTGGAAGAAGGAGTTAAGATTATGGACCACTCTACCATTATCGGCCCCTGTTTTATCGGTAAAAATACCGTTATTGCCGCCAATTGTCTCGTGAGAGGTTCCCATATCGGTGAAAACTGTGTTATCGGCTTTAATACGGAAGTGGCGCGAAGTTATATGGGCAATAATGTTTGGACCCATACGAACTATATTGGCGACAGTATTATTGGTCATAACTGCTCTTTTGGAGCGGGTACTGTTACCGGGAATCTTCGACTTGATGAGGGTTCTATTCATATGAATATTCAGGGTGAAAAAGTTGATACTGATCTTAAAAAATTTGGACTTATTACCGGCAATAATATCCGTTGCGGTATTAATACGAGCTTTATGCCCGGGTTAACGGTGGGGAATAACTGTTTTATTGGAGCAGGTGTTGTCGTAAGTCAGAACGTGGAGGATAATAAGTATGTATATGGTAAAACTGAGTTGGTGATTAAGGAAAATAAGGTGAAAAAACTGGATACCCGAACGGCAGAATTGAAGAAAAAATTTACCTAAACCCTGTTTATGAAACTTTCAGTCATTATTGTTAATTTTAATCACAAATATTTTCCGAAACTGGCTGTTGAAGC
Source organism: uncultured Candidatus Peribacteria bacterium (assembly GCA_964435355.1). Classification (GTDB taxonomy): domain Bacteria; phylum Patescibacteriota; class Gracilibacteria; order UBA1369; family UBA1369; genus CAYSYL01. The sequence goes on from CAYSYL010000014.1 coordinate 20,641, forward strand.
TTTAGAGAAAGCTAAAACTTCTTTTGATTTCGAAATCATCGTTGTCGATAACCATTCGACGGATGAAGAAAGCCTGGGTTTTCTTGAAGCCGCCCATGAGGCCAAGCGTTTGACGCTCATTAAATCACCGCAGAACGTCGGTTTTGGCCGTGGTAATAATCTTGGAGTTGCCGCCTCGTCCGGCGAATACCTCTTTTTTCATAATCCTGACCTCACCGTTAATGTCGAGAGTTTGCAGCAAATGGTGGATTATCTCGAAAAAAATAAAACCATAGGCTTATTAGGGCCAAAGTTGATGTATGCCCGCGGAAAAGTTCAAGAGTCATGCCGCCGCCATATGAAATTTACCGATCTCATCTTGAAACGAACTTTTTTGGGGAGACTCCCAATTTTGCGGAAGAGGGTTCAAAAATATCTCATGGAAGATTTTGATCACAGCAAAGTTCAGGATGTGGATCTGATTACCGGAGCTGCGATTATGATGCCTCGGGCAGTTTTTGAAAAAGTCGGGGGATTCGATAAACGGTATTTTTTATTTATGGAAGATTTCGATCTCTGTCGTGAAGTGTGGAAGGCGGGTTATCGAGTGGTTTATTATCCCGAAGCCGTGGTTAATCATAACCACAAACGATTAAGTCAGGGATCTGTTTTCCGACTGTTAAGAAAGAAAGTTTTTTGGCTTCATTTATCAAGTGCCATCAAGTATTTCTGGAAATGGAAAGGCGCGAAGAGTATACCTAATAGGAATGAGTAAGAGTGTAGAGTAACGTCGTAATAAAGGTTACAGCTATAACACCAATGGAAAACCATTGGGCCATATTTTCTCCGGGAATTGGCCCTGCTATGACGACTGATTCATTTTTATTGGTAGGGGAATAGTACATATCGATGCTGTCCCCTACCTTAACATTTTCATACTTCACTTTTGTTTGCTTTAAAAAAGCTGGTTTCATCATTTGGGCATACAGCAGTCTTTTTCCAGCTCTTTTTTCGCCATTCACTTCGTATTCATAAAAAAATTGAGGAAATCCATTTAAGTAATTTCTTTTGATTGAGGTAATGGTCGCTTTTGTTGTTGGCCATTTTTCACTTTCATGTGCCAGTTTTTTATCTTCCATCGATTTAATGAGCAGATAAATAGCGCAGGCAAGTCCAATAAGCTGAAACATAGAAATGTGAGTAAAAATAGCGGATAGATTATAAGCCGTTTCTTTTCAGGCTCAAGCTATTTTTCCTTCGGCAAACTTGCGAATCACTTCGGGATACCATTGTTTCTCAAGTGTTTGGACCTTTTCTTTAATGGATTCGGCGGTATCTTCCGGGAGAATGGCTACTTTTTTTTGAAGAATTATGTCACCCGTATCCACTCCTTCATCGACAAAATGTATGGTGCACCCCGTTTCTTTTTCTTGCGCTTTAAGGACTGCCTCATGGACATTATGACCAAAAAATCCGGGACCTGAAAATTTTGGCATGAGTGCCGGATGGACATTGATAATCTTTCTTTTGAACTGACGGACTAAGGGAGGAGTCAATATTCGCATATATCCCACCAGCACCACTAAATCAATTTCATTTTCTTTCAAAACACGCCCCAGTTCAGCGTCAAACTGCTCCCTTGTTTTATTTTTCGGATCGATGAAAAGAGTTTTATATCCCTCAAGACGAGCCCGTTCAAGGGCATATGACTCCTTTTTATTACTTATAACGATGCTCAACTCTATTCCCGGCATTTCGCCCGCCTTTATTTCATCAATAATGGCTTGCAAATCAGTACCTTTTGTGGAGGCGAGGACGGCTATGCGGAAAATATTTTTCATTATATGCAGCAATTAATCTATTTCTGCTGGTTTTAAAGGTGGAAGTCCTAATTTTTTTCGGATAGTTAATCCGGTAGGCGTTACCGCTAATCCTCCGAGGGCTGTTTCCCGGAGTTTTGGGGACATGATTTTAGAAATATTGTTCATTGCCTGAAGAACTTCGTCAAAAGGGATGAAACTTTCTATTCCACAAACCGATGCGTCAGAGGCAGCACAAGCCGCTCCGGCACCAAGCATATTTCTTTTAATGCATGGAACGGCTACAAGCCCTCCCAATGGGTCACATACGAGTCCTAAATAGCTTTTGAGGGCAATTGCCGATGCATTCAGGGCCTGTTCTGGGGTACCTCCCCGTAATTCGGTGACGGCGGCTGTTGCCATGGTAACGGCGGCGCCCACTTCAGCCTGACAACCAGCAGCAGCGGCTGATAACGTAGCTTTTTCCGCAATAATGATTCCTATTGCCGATGCTACAAAAAGGGCTTTCAATGTTTTCTCTTCACTGCATTTCCATTCTTCCGATGCGGCTAAAATAACTCCCGGAGCGACACCGGAACCTCCCGCAGTAGGAAAAGCAACAATTCGTCCCATCGCAGAATTCGTTTCTCCCGTCGCTGTTGCATAGGCCATGGCTTTCGT
>CAYSYL010000015.1:0-21999 GCA_964435355.1 uncultured Candidatus Peribacteria bacterium
AGTATGAAGAAATTTCAACGGCCCTTCTTGGCACCGCTCGACCTAAAGAAGAATTAGCATGGCTTAAAATAGCAGCAGAATCAACTATTCTCCCTGAATGTGACCCAGAAGCATTTGCTTCCCTAGAGAGTTTGGAAGAGCAAAAGAAAGCACTTATGGAAGCTATTCTCATTTTTTGCCTCATTGATATCATGTGCGATGATATAGCTGAAACGGCTGATACTAAAGAAAAGGCTGATTTCATGACTCATCTTTATGACAATGTCCGTCATAAAATTGATACAGAAAAAAGGTACCTTTCAGGTACTGGTAGTTCTTCTTCCACAGCTGTGACAGAAGACGAAAATGATCCGAAAAACTTGACAGAGACACAGCAAGCCTATGAAGCACATCTGCTTTTTCTTATTGAGAAAATGTTTTCAAAACTAGCATTATTGCCTAATTGCCAAAATAGGGATTCTTTAAATTCGTTTAGTGAGCACTTTAATGCCATGCTCACGAGTTGTAGTCTCAGCGTTCTTTTCAGTAATCAATTGAAAGATAAAGATATAAAAGGGATTGTCGCTAATGCTCCCAATTTGAAGACCTTTTTAAGCGCCACAGCACCTAACATGGGAACAGGTGTTATGGTTGCCATGGCTTCGATGATGCTCAAAAATGAATTTATTGAAGATCAAGAAAGTCAAGATGGAGCTATTTCAGCGGAAGTTTTCCACACAAAAAGTGATGTTTGTGATAACGATGAAGCATGCATGGATGAGGATGACTGTATTTCAGGAGATTATGTTCGCGGTAATGATGATCCCTCAATTTCTGACTCTCACCCCCATCCTTCCGTTCGTTATGGTTTTTTGAGGCTTGCTGATTTAATTGCAGAAGCAGGAAGGCCCTGCAATGAAATTGCTAGTCTTAAAAGAGAAGCAGCTGGAGGTGATGCCAATGCTTTTTTATATTTGATGGTTACTAGTGGCACCGAAGAAAAAAAACAATATTATCTTGATATCATAAATAGACTTTCAAATTTTCCAGAAGAGGATAAAGACCTAGCACTTGCCTTTTTTCTGGATCATATCTTAACTCCTGAAAGAATCGAAGCAGTGAAAGACGTCTATGAAGATGCAATTCAAATGATAGAGGATACTCCTTTTCAACCAGAATTAAATGTGGGAAGTTATGTCGAGGGATTAAGAACCTTCATGAAACTTTCTCTTAAAGCTACTCCTCCCGATGTCCGTGAAAAAGTGGTACCAATTTTGGAAGGTCCTAGCAAAAGAGGGAAAATTCGTGCTAAAATTGAAAAAGCAGTTCAAACTGCCATTGCGTAAGTTTAAAGCACCTTTTGCTTTCCCATGCCTTCTCCTAAAAATTCCAAGTACTTCATCGAAGTAAAGGTTATTGACGAGATTGTGAAGGCAATAACAAAGAGTTTTGATTTAGATGAAGTGGGGCAAAGTATTGTTGATAGTATTGTAAAATATCTTCATTCTCCGGGCGGTACTCTTCTTTTAGTAGATAATGAAAGAGATGTCCTTTATGCCCACAGCACTTCGAATACACCTGTTATTCGAAAAGTTTTAAATATGCTGAAGAAGTCTTTTCGTCAACATGTTTTCCACTATAAAAAAGAAAGTTTAACTTTACTTGGCAGAACCGTATCGGAAAGTAAAGCTTTTCAAAGTCCATTTTTTGAGGATTTTCTTTCACCAGAAATTTCCCATTTTCTCGCTCATGTCATACAAAAATTAGCTCGAGTTAAGATGTCGGTAAGTTTGCCAGTAATTTTTGAAAAAAAGGTTTTGGGAGTTCTTTTTATTTCTTTTTATGAAAAAGAGATATCGGAAGAACGAATGGCTGAACTTTCAATTTTTGCCGACCATGCAGCCATTGCCATTAATAACGCTTCGAAATATAAAGAGTTGCAAGAAAAATATAAGGAATTAAATAAGCGTTTTGAAATGGAAAAAGAGGCGATTTCTGTTTTAAATCACGAGTTAAAAACTCCTTTAGCCATTGCGATTAATGCTGCTTATAATCTTCAAGCAACACTCAATAGCGGGGAAAATGAAAGTAGTTTAAAATCTTGCATTCCAAAAATTAAAATTTCAACGGGAAATATTGTCGATGCTCTTAATAGAATGCATGAAATTTCAAACTCAGTTTTAACTTTACGCGAGGTGGAATCAAGGCAGCTTACTGTCATTCATCAGCTCGATATTAAACAACAGGTGCTTCCGCTTCTCGATAATTTCAAGAGGATTGCTGAAAAAAAAGGAATTACATTTCAGTATAGTTTTGATCTTCAAGAAGGTGTTTTTTATGGAGGGGGAGCTCAGTTTTCCCAGTTGATATCAATTTTGCTAGATAATGCAGTAAAATATACTCAAACAGGAGGGGTGAGTGTTACCATTAAACTTTCTTATCCTACGCTTAGCTGTAATGTTATAGATACGGGTATGGGCGTTCCAAAAAATCGTCAAGATATTATTTTCAGACGTTTTTATCGTCACCAAGATGCTAAAAATATTAATGGTCTCGGCCTCGGACTTTATATCGCAAAAAAAATAGTCCAACATGTGGGAGGAAGCATAAATATCGCACAAAATCCTCAAGGTAAAGGCAGTTGTTTTAGCGTTGAAATTCCTATATACAAAACTCCACAAGGAGGTGTGAAGATATAAGGGATATAAAGTTTATATCTACAATTTATTCATCACTTTTTTGCCCCGGCAGATTGAGCGAATACCCTATACCATGGATATTGTTGATGATTTGTTTTTTAAAACCGCTATCAACTTTTTGCCTTAGTCTGCGCGCCGTTACTTGGACAACGTTTGAATGGTACCCTGATTTGGCTTTCCATATTTTTTTCAAAATATCATCGAGGGGTACGGTATTCCCTTTATTACGCAACAGCAGTTCGAACATTTCAGCCTCACGATTCGTCAACATGATATCCTTTTCTCCCCTTCGGATACGATTTTGTTTGCGATAAAAAGTAAATTCGCCAAAATCTTCTTCATCTTTAAAACCAGTCTGCAGGTATCTTCGATAGAGTGATTTTACTCTTGCCACCAATTCCTGTGGATCAAAAGGCTTCGTTAGATAATCGTCAGCTCCCAAATTGATGAGATCTACTTTCGTTCCTATTTGCCCCATGGCGCTCAAAACCAGTATGGGTGTTGTCATTTTCTTCTTCCGCATATGTTTCACCAATGTTTCTCCCCTTTCCCCACGTAACATAAGATCAAGAACTACGATATCATTTGTTTCTTCGTATCCATTTTTTATCACCATATCGACCGAATCACATATAGTGACTTTCATTCCCTCTTTTTCCAGAATTGTTTGAAGAAAGGAACTGATTTCACCTTCATCTTCAACAACAAGAATTCTTATCATAGGGGTAATTTTCTAGAGAGAGGTGAATCTCGTTAATGATATAATAACAGGTATAGAGTATTGGAGCAAATAGGTAATTTTCTATAGTTGTATATCTATAATTACCACTTCAGGGGGCACCAAAAACCGCATTGGGAGACCAACTTCGCCAGCGCCTGAAGTCACATAAACCTTTCTGCCGAATACGTCATACCACCCACGATCAAAATCGTATTGCGTTGGTATGACCCATTTATAAATGAAAGGAAGCCGTATTTGTCCTCCATGGGTATGACCTGCTATGACAAGATCAATGTTTGCTTCATTCGGGAGATTTAATGCTGTGTCAGGATTATGTGTCAAAACTATTGTTAATGGATTTGAAATAAAATTTCTATTTTTTGTTTTTAAAAGAGTATAGTCAGTGACACCTTCCCACAAATCGCTTAGCCCAATTATTTGAACTCTTATTCCGTTTTTTTTAAGAAATGGAATGTCGATTTTTTTATTATCAATCATATTTGGCAGGTAGGGAGAAAGATACTTTCTCACCTGACTGGAACTGTATTCTCCCGGCTTTTTTGCGTCATGATTTCCCGTTACGGCATAAACCGGCGCGTTCAAATGTGTAAGCGGATTAAAATATGAAAATTGCTGAGGGGTAATTTTATAAATAAAGTCTCCTGGTATCACAATAAGATCAGGATTTTGTTCATTTATTTTTTGTACGATTTTTTCCAAAAATTTATCATCCTTATAAACTCCCAAGTGAAGATCTGAAACTACCGCTATTTTAAGTTTTTCCTTGGAATTTCTTGTGCCTTTATCGGGCTTTTCTCTTTTTGAAAGATCCAATGTCTCATGCCGTACGATAATCATATATCTTTCGATAAAGCGGGCATAAATGAAAACACTCGAAAGGATGAGTAAGAAAACAAGAAATAATATTGGTCCTTTTTTGTGATACAACAAAAAAATACCATAGGCGATCAAGGGGAATACAAGGAAACTCCCGTAATAAATAGCTATGTGAAGTGGATAGTTCATAATTTTTTTGTATTGTATTTTTTCCTGATGAGAGCATACTATTTTCTTCAATAGTAAAGTCTATAGCCTATGGAAATGCAAGTTATCCGCTATGAAGATTTTATGGATGCTCCTGTCAATTCGGGGAGAGGAAATACAAGGGTCACTCTCACTGAAGGGGTAAGTATATCAGAGGAAGAGTTTAAAAAAAAGAAAAATATACTTCGGGAAGTTATGGGGCCGGAGTATGATATTTGCTATGGTGTTGCAACCAATGTTGCTGCCTGTATCAATATGCAGACAAAACAAAAGTATGTAAATTTAGATTTTTTAGAAGAAAAACGTATCAGTTTTTTAGAACACGCCGTCAATCACGAAGCTGATCACGAATGCAATGGCATGCAAGAGTGTGAACTCTCAAAACATGTTTCGCCGGAAGGACTTAATGCTCTAGGGGAAGCAACCGGAATAGCTGATCTTGGAACTATTCCCCTCCTCCTTGAAGGCTTTACAGAAATTCGGACCAAAAAACTACGGGGAAGTTCTCATGCCAACACAGGATATTCATTACAAATTGATGTGGCCAATGCCCTTGAAAAACTCAGCCAGGAGGTACTCGGGGTCTCTTTAGTCGATCTCTTTACGAAAGATACAGAACAGGCGTTCAATAGTACTTTGAAAAATCTCACCAATGTTTTACTTATTCGAAAGGCCTTACAAACTTTTGCTCGGAAAGGATCCTCAGCTCTCAGTTTCTTTCATTCCCTTGGATTTCCTTCTTCACTGATTGAAAATTTTGTGCTTGAACGATTTTCTTCACTTGCCTTTGATGTTACCAAACACGAAGATGCGGAATTTGTTACTTCAAAACTCCTGGAAGAGATGAAAAGTTTCATCCTCACTCAAATGTTTCTCGGAAAAAATGTTGCCAATGCCAATACTTTACTCGCTCCATTAAAGCCTTTAATAAGTTTACCATTATCCCGGAAACCATTGCCATCTTTTTCATTAGCCGCATAAAAGACTTGGTGTAAATTCCATGGGAATTTGTAATTTAGAAAAATCCTGTTGTTATATTATGCAGATTTCAGTATGGTGAAAACAACTGCGATGCAAAAGTTAAGGATTTATTTATTCAATGTTCGTTCTGTGCTTACTTTCAAAACTATGCCTCAAAAATGTCATAGCTTTTGAAATGCACCCATCAGGTTCAGAGGACCCCCTCCCGAGAAACGTTTTATATTATTTTAAACTTCTTACAAACTACACAATGATAAATTTTAATCGATTTGGTTCTAAAGGTGGTGATAAAAAATATGGGAAAAAATCATTTGGAAAAAAGAGTTTCAGTCATGATCGTCATTCCGGCAAACCTTTCATGCACAAAGCAACCTGTGATGAATGCGGTTCTCTATGTGAGGTTCCTTTTAAACCCAGTATTGGCAAGCCAGTTTTCTGCAATAACTGCTTTCGTAAGGAAAATTCATTAAATAGTTTCAAACGATCTGATGAAAAACGTTACAATGACCGGGATTTCGATAGAGATTCACGATCTGGCATGCATTCTGCCATTTGCGATGAATGTGGTGATGAATGTGAAGTGCCCTTCCGACCAACTGGAGGAAAACCTGTTTTTTGCCATAACTGTTTTAAAAAAGGAGGAGACATGGACGGTAATAAAAGCTTTAACCGAAATAAAGATTCTGATGCTATAAAAGAAATGAAAGAAAAGCTTGAAATATTGAATATAAAACTTGATCGGATTTTGAAACTTTTTGCTTCTCAACCTCGAGAAGCGGCGCAAGAAAAAAAAGGAGGAGAAAATACTCCTGAAATGGTATCAGAATCAAATAGTCCTGCAATAAAGAGTAAAGAACCAAAAGCAAAAAAAACTGCCAAGAAATCTAAAAAAGAATAATCATTTCCCATGGCTATTATACGCTCGGCAAAATTCATTAAAGGTATAGTTACCGAGGATGAACTTTTAGAGGAACGAAAACCTCATATCGCTTTTATTGGTAGATCAAATGTTGGGAAATCCAGCGTTATCAACTCATTAACGAATGTAAAAGATTTAGCGAAAACCAGCTCTTTCCCTGGAAGAACGCAGGAAATAAACCTTTTTCTTATTAACAAATCGCATTATTTTTTGGATTTACCCGGCTATGGCTATGCGAAAATTTCGGCAGAAAATAGAATGCGCCTTGAAGATTTGATCGAATGGTATTTTTTCAAATCTCCCTACACACAAGATGTCATCGTCCTTATTATTGATGCCTATGTCGGACCAACTGACAAAGATTTGGATATGCTCTATACCTTCGAAAAAGAACATAAAAATGTCCTTATTATTGCCAATAAAATCGATAGAATAAAACCTTCGCGTCTTCATGTTGCACTTAAAAAAATTGAAAATATGGTGGCGCCTCATAAAGTTATTCCTTATTCTGCCCATAAGCGCATTGGGGTTAATGAGGTAGCAAGTGAGATTTTAAAGCCACTGAAGACACATTAATAAGCAATAATCCTACCCTATGAAGATTTCTCTTGGTGAAAAATTCATGTCGGCCCTCCTTTCCGCTCCCTCAGAATCTCATGAGACGCTATTAAAATTAAGTGAATTTATCATTTCGCTAGCACCTGAAGCCGAAAAATGTGTTAGTTATGGCATGCCGGGATTTACCTTGGATGGAAAACCTTTCATAGGCTTTGCCGGATATAAACATCATATAGGTTTTTATCCGATGAGCGGCTCATTTTTGAAACATTATGAAAAAGAGTTAAAAAATTATGAAACTTCTAAAGGAGCGGTCCGTTTTCCTCTTGAAAAACCCCTGCCACTCTCCCTTATAAAAAAGATGATTAAAGGGAAAATTCACGTAATAAGAGGCATCACATTAAAGAAGTAATTCACGATATACATTATCACTATTTGTCTTTTACCCGGTGAAAAGTCGAGGGATGAACACTATTGACCAATAAAAGTTTAGTAGCTAAACTATTGAGCACTTAAACTTTTATTTAATGTCGTGAAGAAGAAAGATGCCACACTGAGAGGGAAGAGTCTTATGGGTGTTTTAAAACCTTATTCATTTCTCGTACTGCTTCTCGTTCTCGTTACTATACTCAGTAATGCTTTGAATTTGGCGGTGCCTCGCATCATTGCTCATGCTATTGATGATTCTTCTCATAGTAATTTTGATTTTACTTCTACCATTATTGAATTCCTCATCGTTATTCTCAGCATTTTCTTTTTTACCTATTTCCAGAATATTATTCAAACATATGCTTCCGAACGTGTCGCAAAAGATTTACGAACTCAAATAACGGCAAAAATTTCCGTTCAAGATTATTCCTATATCCAGAAGGTCAGTCCGGCAAAGTTGCTCACTCATCTCACGTCTGACATAGATGCCGTTAAAAGTTTTGTGTCACAGGCTATTCCCTCTCTCGTTTCCTCTATTTTTATTATTGTAGGGGCCAGCATACTTTTGCTCTTGATAAACTGGAAACTTGCTCTCGGTATTTTAGCAACACTTCCACTTATCGCTGGTACTTTTTATGTTGTCCTTTTGAAAATACGAAAGCTTTTCAAAAAACAACAAGAAGCTATTGATTGGCTTAATAAAGTTATTAATGAAAGCATTTTAGGTTCCGCACTTATACGACTTTTGAATTCCCAGCAACACGAAACTGAAAAGTTTCTCGCTGCCAATGCAGAGGCTAAAAATATAGGACTCAATATTTTACGCCTCTTTGCCGGCCTTATTCCCATAATTGTTTTCGTTACAAATCTGGCTACTCTTATCATTCTTTCTCTCGGTGGCCATTTTGTCATAAACGGGAGTATGTCTCTTGGTGAATTCAGTGCTTTTAACAATTATTTGGCCATTCTTATTTTCCCTATTCTCATCATAGGATTTATGAGTAATGTGATAGCCCAAGCATCAGCTTCTTATCAACGCATTTTGAATATTTTAACCACTGAGCATAAAAAAGATAATGGCCATTTAAAGCTAAAATTACGCGGCGATATCGCTTTTAAAAATGTATCCGTAGCTTGTGATGAGAAAAATATCCTTAAGAATATTTCATTTACTATTCAAGCGGGAACCAAAACTGCCATTATAGGTCCTACTGGTGGTGGGAAAACGCAATTGCTTTATTTGCTTACCGGTTTGTTGGAACCCTCTTCAGGAACGGTTGAATATGATGGGAAACCGATTAGTGATTATCATAAAACTTCACTGCACGAACAGATTGGTTTTGTTTTTCAAGATAGCATCATTTTCAATCTTAAGTTGCGTGAAAACATAGCTTTTAGTGATTCAGTAAAAGATACAGACTTAGAAAAAGCCATTCGTACTGCCGAATTAAATAATTTCATCGAAACTCTTCCGGATAAGCTTGATACCGTTGTTTCCGAACGGGGGACCAGCCTTTCGGGAGGTCAAAAACAACGCATAATGCTCACGCGAGCTTTGGCGCTTAATCCTCAAATATTATTACTGGACGATTTTACGGCTCGTGTTGATGCAAAAACTGAACAGAGCATCCTTGCTAATATTCAAAAAAATTATCCTGGCCTTACCCTCGTGTCTATAACACAAAAAATAGCTCCAATTAAGGATTACGATAAAATTCTTCTCATTATGGAAGGCGAACTCCTGGCGATGGGAACTCATGAAGAACTTCTCTCAAGTTCTCCCGAATTTGTCCAGATTTATAATTCTCAGCAAAGCACCAATAACTATGAATTACGCTCTTAATCATTCAGACAATAAGAATAAAAAGCTGTCACCACGCATGGCTCTTAGGAAACTTGCGCCTTTTTTAGCTGAAGAGAAAAAAAATGTCATCATTGCTTTTACTGCTCTTGTCATTAATTCGATATCTAATCTTGTTGGGCCTATCATTATTGGCTATACGGTGGATAACTCTATCCGACATAAAGATTATAATGGAGTTTTATATTTTTCTGGAATACTGCTCATCATTTTTATTTTCGGTATCGTTGCCAATTATATTCAGACTATAACTATGGGAGGTGTCGGAAGGAGGGTTCTTTTTAATTTGAGAAATGCTATTTTTCTCAAATTACAGGAATTACCGGTAGCCTTTTTTAATCAGAATAAAAGTGGTGATCTTATCGCCAGAATAAACAATGATACCGATAAATTAAATCAATTTTTCGCTCAAGCATTAATGCAATTTGTCGGAAATTTTTTCCTCATGGTAGGGGCAGGCATATTTCTTCTCAGTTTAAATATACGTCTCGGCGGATCGGCGATTATTCCCGCTCTTGGAGTTTTTATTATTACAAAGATTCTTTCTCCATGGGTTAAAAACAGGAATCTTGCCAGTTTACAAAGTGTCGGTGGGATGAGCGCGGAAATTCAGGAGAGTCTTGAAAATTTCAGAGTTATTGTCGCATTTAATCGATTAGATTATTTTAGAAAAAAATTTAATGAAGTTAATGAAAAAAATTATTCCGCTTCACTAAAAGCTGGCGTTGCCAATAATATTTTTATCCCTCTTTACGGGTTAGCCTCCAATAGCGCTCAACTCATCGTGCTGGCTTATGGCATTTATTTAATTTCTCTCGGGAATTTTACGGTCGGCTTATTAATTGGATTTTTATTATACGTTAATAGTTTTTATAATCCGCTTCGTCATTTGGGAACGTTATGGTCATCTTTGCAGCTTGCCCTCGCTGCTCTTGATAGGATTTCGGAAGTACTTGCCATGAAATCTGATATGCATGTTATTCCTGATGCCCATCCATCACTTTCGCCAGTTAGCGACCCATCAGTTATTCTCGAGTTTAAAAATGTGTCATTTCATTATCCGCAGGGAGGAAAAGTACTTCATAATATTCAGCTTACTCTTAAAAGGGGGCATACCTATGCGTTTGTGGGTCCGACGGGAGGTGGAAAAACCACGACTGCTTCACTCATTGCACGACTTTTTGATCCCACCGAAGGAACTATTTTGCTTGATGGAAAAGATATTCGTTCCTATAAATCCGCTGAATATTCACGCAGAATAGGTTTTATTCTTCAAGAACCTTTTCTTTTTAGTGGTACTGTTCGAGATAATATTCTGTATGGCAATGAACAGTATCAGAATTTTTCTCATGATCAATTACAAGAAATACTGGAGCAACATAATCTTTCGAAACTATTATCTCGGTTCGACAAGGGTCTTGATACCAACATCTCGGATGGCGGCCATAGTATAAGTCTCGGACAAAAGCAATTAATTGCCTTTATTCGAGCGATTTTACGAAAGCCGGAAATACTTATTCTGGATGAAGCCACCGCCAATATTGATACCGTAACAGAACAGTTACTTGAACAAATTTTGAATAAATTGCCGAAAGAAACGACCAAGATAATTATTGCCCATCGATTAAATACTATCGATAATGCTGATCAAATTTGTTTTATAAATGGAGGAGAAATCGTATTGGCCGGTTCAATGCAACACGCTCTGGATATGCTTATGCATGGAACAAGAAAAAGTTAGAATTTTTTACATAATTTTGAACCTAAGCTATGCATAAAAGCCGAGAAGTTCTCCTCCCTTCCCTTATTGAAAAGATGAGTCATGTCATGAAACGGCTTCATGCGAAACATTGCTCGCTTTTTCAAGAGTTTCACTTAAATCGAATACAAGCCATGATTCTTTTTTTCATTGGAAGAAAAATGGAAGGCGTTTCGGTTAAAGAATTGGCAGTATTTTTGAATGTTACTCCGGGAGCGGTGACTCAAATGATCGATACATTAGTGAGAAAGAAATTCGTTCGAAGGGGGCATGATATAAATGACCGCCGCATTCAGCGAATAACCGTAACCCCCTCTGCATTAAAAAAAATCTCTCTGATGAAGAGCCAATATTCCTCTCTCATTCGCCCCGCTTTTCATAACCTTAATGAAACTGAAATAACGCTCTTTCTTACATTATTAGATAAAATTGATACCGATTTTTAATTATTTTGAGGAACAGCAGGTTTTGGATGAAGTCTTTTGCATTGACTTATTTAAAATTATTTTATAGCATATGCCTACTTTTCTTTATGTCAATTTTTGCATTCAATGCTGAGAAGTGATTGAGGAAAGCGTAGGTCTTTTACATTCATAATTCATTTTTCATACCTCAGAAAAGGATTTCTGTTTTATATTTAAAAAGGTAGAAACCCCTTTCTGAGTTTGAGCGCACATCTCTCAGATTGGGCGACCACTTAGGGTCGAGGGGAAAAGATGTCCATTGCGTGGGAAGGAACGCAATTATCAATGAATCAGCCGCTTGTTGTCTTGGGGATTTTAGCTTCGCTTTCCTGCTCGTGTATGGGGGCGACTGTAGTGCCGGAAGAGGCACCCCACGACCCTTGGAAAGAAATCGAATCATACGAGGACTTCTCCAGTCAACGTCCTCTCTGGGTCGTTGATGCTGACGGGGTAAAACATCCCCAGTGTTGGGACAGCCGAATTTTGATCGAAACTCGGTTCGGTTCCCAGCACTGTCACGAGTGTGATTTCAAAGTCACACAAAAAGGCCATTGTTCCTCGCCGGAGGAAATCGTGAACAATTGCTGCGGCGAGTGATGTGAAATGACCTGGGCCCCTTGTGTATGTTTCTTGGTGCTATATCAAGTCATGTCCGGGGGGCCACATTAAAAAATTATGTTTTTGGGTTTACTATAAATACAGATCTTTTATTTTTTATCTACTTCTTTATGCATGCAAAACTTTCACAGAAAGATATAGCACTTGATTTTCTTTCGCACATCATTGCTGGAAAAATCCGTGAAGCCTATGAAAAATACGTCAGCCCAAATTTTATCCATCATAACCCATATTTTAAGGGTGACCGAGAATCTTTGCTCCTTGCCATGGAAGAAGCTCATGTTCAATTTCCGGATAAAGTTTTTATTATCTATCGAATTTTTGAGAGTAAGGATTCAGTGGCTGTCCATTCCAGTATGCAATTAAAATCAGGAGCTTCCCCTATTGCCGTTGTTCATATGTTTCGTTTTGAAAAAGATCACATTGTTGAGGAATGGGAAGTAAGTCAAACTGTTCCTGAAAGTAGAGTCAATGGAAATGGCATGTTTTAATAAAAATAGCTGCAGATTTTCCTCTCTAGAGTATTTTCTTATTTAAACTTTGGATTATAAATAAGTCCCAATAAATTTTCCCAAGGATCTTTTACCGTCGCTACCATTATTCCCTGACCAACGCTCATTGGTTTTTCTACCTCTTTTGCGCCACATTCAATAAAATGTTTATATTCAGCTTCAATATCTTTTACCCCCCAAAATACTGCTATATTCTCCCCGATGACGACTTTTTCTGGCTGTAACCCAAGTTCATAACCGCCAATATTGAATCCAACATAGTACGGCTCGTCAAAATATGGATCTGTTTTAAATACTTCCATGTACCATTTTTTTGCCTTTGAAAGATCCGAAACTTTATAAATAGCTGTTCTAAGCCCGAGAATTGATGTGGTCATATGATGAAGGTTATTTTTTATGTGAAGTGTAATAAAACTTTTTAAAAATTTTTAGTATTTCTTTCGTATTGTTGAAAGCGAGTTTTTTGGGAAGATCTGTTAATTTAAATAACTTGAGAGATTCCACATCATCACCAGCAGTCGGCCGTCCTTTCATTATTTTTGCTGAATAACAAATATTCAAAGTGGTATATATCTCTTCTTCGCCGCCATTTTTCATATGATAGGTATCGTTAAAAAAACCAATAAAATCTTCGATTTTTATTTTCAGCTTTGTCTCTTCCCATATTTCCCTTTTTAAACCATCTTCCGGATGCTCACCTTCTTCTAAAAAGCCTCCGGGGATATCCCACAATCCTTTTGACGGATTTACTTTTCTTTTTCCCAGCAGGACTCTATCATTATCAATAATCAAAGCACAGACGGTTGGCTTTGAATTTTGGTAAAAAATAAAATGGCAACGAGAACAGGTAAGTCTCAACTTCCCTTCTTCCGCTCTATGGGAAAATAAAGCAGCACATTTGGGACAGAATTTATAACTCATATGATAGCAGTTATATTGAAGTTTAGACCTCTTTATTGCTTTTAAATTGAATTTTTTATACTTGGAAGGCTGACTCCTTTTTCTTTATTGGATGGAAAATTTTAAAGGAAAGGAGGTAACAAATGCAGAGCAGTATTCCTCCCACTAAAAAAGGGTAAGAAGCTGAATCGGTTGCAACAAATCCACCGAGAATTGGGCCGAATATCATTCCTACACTTTGGTAAGATGCGTTCAGTCCCATGATGGAACCTTGAGATTTTTCATCGGTTGCCTGGGAGAGGATGGTGGGAATGAGAGTTTGAACAACACTGTTCGCCAATGCAAGTATCATTATAGCTATAACGAAAATGGGTAGAAGTTTAAAGAAAAACATAATGAAGAATGAGAGTCCAATACATAACATGGCGTTAGTAAAGGCTTTTTTCATTCCGAAGATTTTTGAGATCCGGTGAACAAAGAAGTTTTGAGCTAGCAATCCAACCGCTCCAAAAACAGTAAATAGAATGGCATTCTCCCCTTGGGATATGTTTAATATTTTAATGGCGTACGGCTGAAATCCGTAGATAATGGCACAGGCAAATGCGAGGAAAAAAATAAAAGATATCAAAAAGGTAATTCCCACATTTGGATCAAACAAGGTATGCCACATTCCTTTAAAATCAAAAAGTTTCGCTTTTTTTATTTCGCCCATGTTCTTATTAGTTTCTGGCAAAAATAAAGCTGTTAAAACAACAGCCAAGGTTGTAACGCCTCCTGCTATTAAAAAGGGAAGGGTGGCTCCGAAACCGATGGAAAAAGCGGCTATAGCCGGGCCAAAGACAAATCCAAAGTTGAGGGCAGATCCTATGAGTCCGAAGGCTTTTGCACGATTTTCAGGCTTGGTGGAATCGGAAATTACCGCAAAAGCGACGGGGATATTGCCCGCTGTTAGTCCGTCTAGCGCTCTGGAAAGGAAAAGGAATAAAGCATTGGGAGCAAAGGCCATTATAAAAAAAGATAAGGCTGTCCCTGAAATGGATAAGAGGAGCATTGGCCTTCGTCCATATTTGTCTGATAAACGCCCAATGATGGGCGTTGAAATAAATTGGCATATGGAAAAAAGAGCGAACAGTAATCCGTTTTGAAAATCGTTTAGCCCGTATTTTATTGAGTAAGAATAAAGAATAGGAATAATAATTCCGTAGCCGATCATATTCACCATAGCTATAAGAGCCACGATGTATAAATTTTTATTCTCTTTTATTTTATTCATGAAGTAAGGAGTAATGGATATACGAGTCTTCAAAATTTGCCGATGATTTACTCATCTCTAGAAGTCATTGTACCAGCTTTCTTTGATGATACCACTTTTTTATAACATTGTATGAATATAAAAACTTTATTTTTTATATTCTCAAGAGTAAGGTTGTTGATTAAAGATTTTTTTGCCGATAATGATGCCTCCTTCAAAAATGATTTTTTTGATAGCCATACATCTTATAAATACGTATGACGATTTCACTACCACTGGCTCTGAGGGGAAATATGACGTTCAAAACGTCATGACTCATGAGTTTGGGCACTGGCTGAAACTCTTGGATCTTTCTTCATGGTTTGCGCCTTCGAATTGCGAGGCATGGAATGAATCAACTATGTGTGGACATATTCCTCCTGATGAAACAAGAAAAAGAACTCTTGAGGAGGATGACAAAGCAGGTATTAAAGCACTCTACGGAACTTAATTTCATTTATTCATTAATTTTTTCCCATGAAAATAACTTTAAAAAAATATTTCATAGTATTCGGCATCATTGGATGTTTTGCGATCGGAGCTATAATGACAAAACTTCTTACAGCAAAATTTCGTCCGGCTACTATTATTACCTATGCACCTCTCGATAATGCGGTTATGGCCCCAGATATCAATGAATACACCCATCATGCCGCTGTGATTATCATAGGGGGGTCAAAGATGTCGGGAAACCCTCTTTAGGAAAAGATAGAGGGTTCACTTCGCAACAAAATATTACTCTCGACATAGAGGAGGTATTAAAGGGAGATCCGAAAATGACGACGATGAATCTGCTTATTGAAGGAGGTCTGCCTGTCACCATACGAGAGGGAGAAGAACCAATTTTTGGATCTGAACCACATGGGGCAAACGGAAAAACTTATATCCCGCCGGATGAAGGGAGAATATTCTTTACACCGGGAGAGAAAATTCTCCTTTTTATAGGACGAACGAATGAAGGAGATTATGTGCCTTTCGCAGGTGCTTATGGGAAATATATAATCAATTCCGACAATATGGTGACCAGTAATGAGGATATTTCCATGTCTTTAAATGAACTTAAAAATGAGATACATGAAGCCATAAAAGATCCTTCCCGCAAATCTTTTCAACCTTTTGTCCGCTTTGAACAGTATCTCATTGCCTACACCCTCCAGGCGGAGAATATCGTGATAGGAGATGTCGATTCCGTCAGTGAATCAGGGGCAGGAATAACCATCAATCAAGTACTTAAAGGATCATTAGCAGGAAATTATGTGAAGGTCGATAAGCCCTCGAAGGAGGATGCGAATATGGACTCGTATACTTTGACTTTCATAAAGGGAGAAAAAGTCTTGTTGTTTTTACGAAAGACCGAACGAAGTGATTATGAAGTAACTCCTGGGCCTCACGGGAAATTCACGATCGAGGATAACCAGAATTCTGTCAGCAACAGTGGCTACAAAATTATGCTGAATGAGCTGAAAAAAAAGATTCAGGATATTTTAAAAAATCCGACGATCAAGCATTAAATCAACTTGGCTTCATCATATTCTAATGTATATTCTCCGGCAGCTTCCACAGCTTCTTTAAAGTTGTTGAGATCAAAATTATCCTCATATTCCAAATTGCCAAGCCCAGTCTTGAAGTCGATTTCACAATGTTTAATTTCAGGAAAATCCGTGGAAATATCCTCGATCATTGCTTTGCAAGCGTGACAATGAGTCCCCTTAACTTTAAATTGAATTTTCATATAAAATTGAAGTTAATAAATAATAATCTTCTTTAATCTACTATATTGAATGTCGTTTGACGTATTCCCATTGGACACATCGCCGTGATAGTGCCTGCCTCCGTTGGAGTAAATTGAATAACATTCCGGCCCAGCTGTAAGAGTTGTGCGACACCAAATTCCTGAATGATCATAGTACTCATGCAACCACCCAGATCAGCTTTTACATTTACCGCTAATTCAACAGGGACTCCTTTTTTTAAAGTAGTAACTGACGGAGTAAAAACACCGTCGTCGTTGACTTCAATTGTTGCTTTTTGAATATTTGAAACATTATTTTCTGAACTTAAATATATCTGATCTGCAGCATTCGTTTCACTCTTTTGATTTTGATTATCAATCGAAATTTCATTGTTGGGAATAACTGTAAATGCTGCGTCCGGTGTCATCATGCCCATGGTGCAATTGAAAGGTATTTTGCCGGTTTTATCGGGAGTAAAAGTAATCACCTTCGTTTCGTTTTCTGGCATGAATTCGGTAATACCAAGGCTTGGGACATTGATGACCTGGCCACAACCTGCTGCCCCAGCATTAAAGATTCTCCATTCAACCGGGATTCCTTGCCGAACGGTGAACTGACTTGGCGTATAGGAATATCCCTCCACTTTCATTTCTACGATTTGTTTTCCATCGATCATTTTAGCTGCCGGGATTGACTGGGAAGAAGTATTTGCCTCTGTGGTCAAAGGGGATGTTAAAAAAGATATGTTAAAGCCTGCTAGAGCAAACCCATTAGTAATGTTAACCATGCCAAGAATAAGAACTAATACTCCCGAAAACTTCAAGAAATATCTCTGAAATTTTCCCTGGGCAAAGCTTGAAATAGCGCTGAGGGATAGTAAAGCCGGAAGTGTTCCCAGCGAGAAGAAAAACATCGTTAAAGCTCCAGCCCAAAAATTCCCGGTGCTGATAGAATATAGTTGTAATGATTGAGTGAATCCGCATGGCAAGAAGAAGGTTAAAGCTCCCATAAGAAATGCAATTCCTTTATTTTGTTTATTTTCCAGATTGAGGATTCTGTGGCTGATGAATTTCGGCATTTTAGGGGAATATTTATGAAGTCCTGGGAACAGCTTTAAAATTTTAATTCCCATGAGAATCATAAAGATAGAAGCAATAATACTGATAATTCCTGTTGTTTTCGGAGCAATGGAAAAAATTGAGCCGATCGAACCCAAAAATCCGCCAAGAATGGTGTATGATACTATTCTTCCGAGATTAAAAAGCAGATGTGGTTTAAATTTCTCTAAGCGCGTTTGAGGCAGGTACGTTTCATTGTATTTTGCTGCCAATGAAAGGAGGACTCCGCCAGTGACAGCAATGCAGCTTGAACTGGCAGCAACGAGGCCAATCAAGAAAATAAACCCATAACTCATATCGGCCGTGATTCCAATATTGAAATCAAAAAGATTCGTCTGCTTCAATAAAAGATAAAGACCAAGAATGATAACTAAAACAGCCCCTATTTCCATGTAATCCCGCTTAGTATTTTTCGTACGAGGTGAAGTTATCTGAGTAGCATCTATACCTTCAGCAACAATCTTATATCCATTAGATGCGATGGCATTTTGAAGATCCTGAAGGGATGGAGCGCTGTCATGATAATAAATAGAAGCTTTTCCAGCCGGTTGGCTTACTTTAGCCGACAGGACTCCTGGGATTTTCTGAAATTTTCGTTCTATCAAAATTTCACAGCTTCCGCACGTCATCCCTTCAATTTTCAGTTCGAGACAGTGTTTTTTTGACATTATAATAAAGTTAAGAAGTATGATAAAAGAGTGCTTTTGAACGCCTTAAAAACGTTCCAACCTTATATCTATTCTTTCTTAACGATGATTCCGGGAAGATTGGGAGGGATCTTTTTTAATGGAGAGAAATCGTGGGGGCTTCGAGTACCACTCTGCTTTATAGCACTATTGAAATAATGGAAATTCAATCCTGCAGCACTCTGTGAAAAATGTAAATTCTTGAATCCATTAAAATCACCTGCGTTGAGAGTGGTGATAGTGCTCTCAAGAATTATTGTATGGTGGGGTGCTCTTGCATCAGGGCAATTCCTCTTTTCAGTATGAGAAGCTTTTTCTTTTCTAGCGCCACAATCATGAATATCATCAGCCCTCATACTCATCGCCTTTACTTTTGGTATGGTCATTTCCATTTGGCCGCACTCAAAACAGGGACCCGCCAAGGTCGTTATTACTAATGCCAATAATGAGATACAGAGCTTTTTCACAAGCTTATTATACAGTATTTTATTCATACTTCAAATTAGACGCTAGGCAAGAAAGTATAAAAGATTTCTATTGAGATACCGTCATTTCCCCCGGTATAAAATGAAAATTGTCCAGTATGGTATTCGTTTTGGGGAGGATTTTTGAAATGACAACCTTATTTCCAAAGAAATTTTCAATGGTATCCCCTTCTTTGATAAATAGTCTCTCTGCTTGCATCATTTTTGCTTCCTCAGAACCGACATATAGTGACTTATAACGATTATTCCCTATCACTACTTCTTTAAAACCACCTATGCTTAAATCTTTGCGGAGCTTTTCTGGAATATTTTTTTCGGAAATAACCGGATAGAATAATTTGAGCTGAGCCTCTTTTGTCACCACCAGTTTTGCCGTCGAAATGCTTTTCATCTTGCTAAAAGTATTGGTATTGAAGAAATGGAGATGGTCAACGAACGTTCCAGTTGAAGGAAGAATTCCAATGACTTTTACTGACGCTATCCCAAAGAAGTTCTTGAGTTCGTCACCAGTTTTTTTGATAAGACTCTCCCCTTTCATCATTTGGGCTTCTTTGGCACCGATGACCATTTCATTATCATTCGGCTTTGCACCTCCTTCTAAAGCTTTAAGATTTTTTATGCCATAACTTTCCGCATCAGCAAAGAGTTTTGGGACGCCATCCGGGGTAAATCCGACTTTAAATTCATTATGAGAAAATTTGATTCCCGCTTTCGTCAGTTCTGCCAAAGTTTGTGGATTGAGAAGGGAAATATTTTGATCCATATTCGAACTAACTTTGGCGAATTCAAAGAATAAAAAGGAGAATAAAAGAACCATTATGGCGGGGGCAACTAAAGAGATCCAGTTCTTTCGTGCGGGTTTGAAATAGCGAAGCGTGAGAGAGTTTGTGACGACTGAGACGGAGCTTAAAGCCATAGCAAGCCCTGCAAGTTCCGGCTTTAAGATAAGGCCTAGTCCCATA
Source organism: uncultured Candidatus Peribacteria bacterium (assembly GCA_964435355.1). GTDB lineage: Bacteria > Patescibacteriota > Gracilibacteria > UBA1369 > UBA1369 > CAYSYL01. The sequence continues at coordinate 19,720 of CAYSYL010000015.1, forward strand.
AAAATTCGGGCTGCGATGGGAATACCAATCACATTATAGAAGAGCGCGAAAAACATATTCTGCCTGATTTTGCCCATGGTTTCCCGGGAGAGCTGGATGGCGGAAACGACGTCGCGAAGATCGTTTTTGATAATGACAATTCCGCCGGTCTCCATGGCCACATCGGTTCCCGATCCCATGGCAATGCCAAGATCCGCCTGGGCGAGTGCCGGAGCATCATTGATTCCGTCCCCAACCATGGCCACTTTTTTCCCGGATGCCTGAAGTTTCTTCACTTCGCCGGCTTTTCCTTCCGGGAGGACTTCGGCCAGGATGTTTCGAATTCCGACTTCGGCTGCGATCGCTTTGGCTGTTCTGACATTATCTCCCGTGATCATATACACCTCTACTCCCATTTTCTTCAGGCATTCAACCGCTTCTTTCGAAGTGTCTTTTACCTTGTCGGCCACTGCCACCAGCCCCAGAACCTCTTTATTCTGGGCAAGGACCATGACGGTTTTCCCCTGGTCCTCCAATTCCGTAATTTTTCTTTCAATTTTTTCGATATCAGCTTTGGCAAAATCTGACATTAACTTCCGATTTCCGAAAAAATACCTTGTTTTTTGAACCTCTCCCGCTACCCCATGGCCGGGAATTGCTTTGAAATTTTCCACTTCGTCGACCTTCATTCCTTCTTCCTGGGCATAGGCGTAAATGGCCTCTGCGAGGGGATGTTCGGAAAGTCTTTCGAGCGAAGCCGAAATACTTACCACATCGTCCTTGTCGAGTTTTCCAAGACTGATGACATCAGTTACCTCCGGCTTTCCTTTCGTCAAGGTGCCGGTTTTATCGAACACGATGGCTTTGATTTTTTGGGCTGACTCAAGCGGCTCTCCTCCTTTAATTAAAATTCCATTCTGGGCACCTTTCCCCGTACCGACCATAATTGCGGTCGGTGTTGCCAGTCCCAAAGCGCAGGGGCATGCGATGACAATCACCGCGGTAAAGGCAAGGAGGGCAAAAGAGAGAGGTGCTTTGAGAAAAAAGTACCATATGATGAAAGTGAGCGCAGCAAGTCCGATCACGGTTGGGACGAAATAGGCTGAAATTTTATCGGCAAAAGCCTGGATTGGGGCTTTGGATCCCTGGGCTTCTTCGATCAAACGGATGATATGGGCCAATGTTGTTTCTCCACCCACGCGAGTCGCTTCAAATTCAAAGGTTCCGCTTTTATTAATGGTTGCTCCAATAACGACGTCGCCGACATTTTTTTCCACGGGAATACTTTCTCCGGTAACCATCGATTCATCGATGGCAGAGCTTCCTTTGGTAATTTTTCCGTCGACCGGAACTTTCTCGCCCGGACGAACGAGAATAATGTCTCCGGCCATGACTTTCTCGATTGGAATATCTTCCGTCTGTCCTTTTCGAACCACGCGGGCCGTTTTTGCCTGGAGTCCCATGAGCTTTTTGATGGCATCGGAGGTGCTTCCTTTTGCTCTTGCCTCGAGCCATTTTCCAAGAAGCACAAAGGTGATCAGGAAGGCCGCTGTTTCGAAATAGAGTTCCGGGATTTTCATTCCTCCAAGCCCAATCAAAGATTTATTGGTTACGGCATAGGAAACGTAGTTGATGAGGCTATAAAAAAAGGCGGTCGAAGTTCCAATGGCGATTAAACTGTCCATGTTAAAAGTTTTCATTTTTAAGCTCGACCACATGCCTTTGTAGAATCCAGCGCCGGAAATGAACTGGACCGGCATCGTGAGAAAAAGCGAAACGATTCCGACGTAAGGTATGAGAACGGTGGCTCCCGGCAGAAGTTGGGAAAAATCCAGGAACATGAAGTAAAGCATGGGAAGGCTCAGGATAAGTGAAAACAAAAATTTATGTTTCATCTGACGAATGAGCTGTTCCTTTCTTTGGTTTTCTTCTTCACTGTTTGCTTCAGTTATCATGGTAGCGCCATATCCAGCTTTTTTTACCGCCTGAATGAGGTTATCCGTAGTGGCGATACGTTCATCAAAAGCAACCAGGGCTTTTTCGGCGGCAAAATTGACATGGGCTTCTTTAACACCCGATACTTTTTTTAACCCTCTTTCGATAAGAGCCGCACAAGAGGCGCAATGCATCCCGGATAATGATAAGTGAACTCTCTGGAGGACAGGGAGAGTCGTTTTGAGTTTCATTTCTTTTTTCATAAGATATTTTTAAAAAACTTTACCTATACCTAGGGTATAGGTCTTAAACTGGAAAGTCAAGAAAAAAGAGACATCTATCGATGCCTCTTACTGTACTTTACCC
>CAYSYL010000016.1:0-20885 GCA_964435355.1 uncultured Candidatus Peribacteria bacterium
GATGTACGCACTCTTCGACAAATGATACTTCCTTTGTTTCACAGCAGGCAAAGAGCAAGGCAGCTTTGAGCACTCAGCCGGTAAAAACGAATAACCGTTCATCAATCATAAAAAAAAGAGAAATCCCAGTGGCGAGCTTTGACGATTGCCCGAAACTGTCGTCCTACACAAAATATTCTTGGTATCCTGCATTTGAGACCACCTTAATCGCGTTCATTAACTCGCATCCGTTTCATTCCGGAAAAGCATTAGAAGATGTTTCAGATATTTGTTACTCAAAAAAAGCAAAAATAGCAGTGTTCATCATTTCGGACTTGGCTGGGTCGGTATACCGGTACGATATTGAAAACAATGTGATAGAAAAGGCACAACCGCTCGGAAAAATGAAAAATGCCGTCACGGTTCTCTATGAATTTGGTAGCCGGACTGGCCGTCTGATTGAAGTAAAAGGAGGATATGGGGATGCCGGTTGTGAATCCTCCTCTTATTCCGATTATGATTTCGTTACTAATACGATTGAATTAAAAAAAGAAAGTTTCTTTTGTGAAGGGGACACGTCAGAACATTGGAAATTTTATTAACCATAAACTTTCAAAATTCCTATGCCATCAGTAAAAATCCATCCATCCTGGTTAAAAATTCTTTCGGAAGAGTTTGAAAAAGAGTACTTCGAAAAATTGATCACCTTTGTGAAAAGCGAATACGCAGCCACCACTATTTATCCGGAAGGGAAAAATATTTTTCGCGCCTTCGAACTCTGCCCTTTTGAAGAGGTAAAAGTGGTCATCATCGGACAGGATCCCTATCATGGAAAAAATCAGGCAAACGGCTTATGTTTTTCCGTCAATGAAGGGATAGCCATTCCTCCCTCCCTCCAGAATATTCATAAAGAAATGGTTTCCGATCTCAAGGTGGAAGCTCCTAAAACGGGAAATCTTGATAACTGGGCCCGCCAGGGAGTACTGCTCCTCAACGCCACGTTGACCGTTCGTGCCAATCAGGCGGGATCACATCAAAAAAAGGGCTGGGAAACCTTTACCGATGCCGTCATAAAAGCCGTTTCAGAAAAAAAGGAACACATCGTTTTCCTTTTATGGGGCAAATACGCGCAGGAAAAAATAAGCCTCATCGATACCTCGAAGCATTATATCCTTCAAGCTCCCCACCCATCTCCCTTTTCGGCGGATCGCGGATTTTTCGGGTCCAAACCATTCAGCAAAACCAACGAATATCTTAGTTCCATCAAAGAAACTCCCATACACTGGAGCGCTCTCTAAAAAGAGAAGAACAGCTATTAATAGGACTTTTCAGACAGGCTCTAAGAAAAGAAAGAGTTCCGCTTATTTCAAAGGATACATCGTCAAAGTTTGCCGGGCATGGAGGGCGAACTTTTCATAATCGATGCGCACATAGCGCAAATGCCAAGGACGTCCTTCCCCCGATCTTTCCTGATAAATAATCCATAAATCGTTCCCATCGATAATGGTATCAGAATGTCCGTGTTCGCCACTTCCCGTTTCCTGCTCTTGAGGTTGAAAGGCCACACCCAAGGGAATGTAGGGGCCATATAAGGCGCGTGAAGCGGCAAAAAAAACCCTTTGTCTTCTTCCACGAAAATCGTGAGGCAATGGAAGAAAACATACGGCAACAAGAAGAAAACAATCCTCGGAAACTTGAATCAATTTTCCTCCTTCAAGACCCCATTCAAAATCAGGACTCCCCGGCTTATTATGAAAAGGAACATCCTCCTGCATAAGGATAAGCTTCGCTTCGCTCCAAGAGGAATCGTTTTTCTTTTTATGGGAAAGATACAAATCTCCCGACCCAATCTGACGATAGCCAGAAAAAACAAGGGCAAGCATCTCCTCGCCTTGAAGTTTTATTTCCGAAATGCCGGGATCATAAACCCCTATCACTCGAGTCTTTACCTCTTTAATAGCTTCAGACGTAACGACATCCGAACGTAACAAAGTAAATTTTTTCCCATCATCCGACACGAGTTCGGCAATAATTCCTCCATCAACAAAACAGGCAGTTTGAAGATACATAATCCACTTTCCTTTCCCATCCACGGTATCATAGGTAACAGCCGGAGCGCATAGCTGAGGGCCTGAAAGCCCTACGATTTTAGCAGGAGCTATTTCCTGCCATGGACCTTGTATATTCGAAGCTCGAAACCGGCCGATAAGCCACGTTTGATCGATCGACCGGCCGATGGAGGCATACATCAGATAATGCCCGTCCGATAAAACGACGATATTAGGATCTTTAATTTCAGGGTAATCCAGCTTGTACCGAGGAAGGCGGCGTATTTTTAAGATATCGGTACCAAGAATCATAAAAAAAATCAGGATTTCTTAGTGTGTGCTTTCTTAAAATGAAAGTAAATAAAAAATTATCAGAGTCTTACAATGAGTGACTTTTAAGTTAAAACCGGCCTTTTCCTTCAAAACATTTAGGAATCTATTTTTAAATATGTATAGAAAATAGTTGCCGTGAGCCATTACATGGGAGGCATAAATATGGTATTATAACGAGAAACATAAGCGTTCTGCAAAAACTTCTTTTGCAAGGCGCTTAAAGCACCACTTATTTATCACCTCATCATATATGCCAAAAAAACAAAATGCACCCCGGAAAAAAACAAAATCTATTCGACATCCCAGGACAACCGAAAAACTTGAGGTCACTGACCAAAGTTCCATGCGGGGACTCTTTATTCTTATCGGAGTGGCGGCTTGCAGCTTGATATGGGCTATAAACTCCACTACCCATGGAAATAATTCGCTAAGTGCCGGTGGGACAAACCTCATTGCCTCAGCAACAAAGGAGAATATTCAGGAATGTTTAACCTGTGAACCCCATCCGGCGGCTGAGGAGGAAGCACCTCCTTTTACCGATGTTCCTGTTAGCCACCAGTATTACAAAGCCATAAAATTCTTAAAGGAAAAAGGTGTGGTAAAAGGAGATCCGGATGGAACGTTCCGTCCCGGAGATTACCTCAACAGAGCCGAAGTCATGACCATGGTGACACGTGCCTTAAAAATCGAACCAAATGACCTCAATGGGAGCAATTGCTTTGATGATGTTAAAACCCAATGGTTCGCCCCCTATATTTGTTATGGAAAAATGAGAGGCTGGATTTCCGGAGTAACGCCCACAAGCTTTAATCCAACGGGACTCGTGCAAAGAGCTGAAGCGTGGAAGATAGTTCTCGGCGGATTCGCCATCAAATTGGATAACGAATTTAAACCCGAAGTAAAAGGAGAGATCCCGCAAGACATAAATGCGGCGCTGTGGTATGCAAAATATGTTTATACGATTTATAACAAAGGGTGGCTCAGCGCAAAATCCTATGATGATCCAAGAGAATTAAGAGATAAATTCATCGCAGGAGATAGCGAAAAAACACGTTTCGGCAACAATCATTATTTTTATCAAAACTTTTTGGTACAAAGAGGTGAATTTGCTCAAATGCTCTACCTGTTGATTCACGAATCCGCTCAAAACATTTAATTTTCAAAGCTTTCAAAACTTTTTTCATTGAAGGAGCCTTGTCTCAAAAGTGCCTATTACAAGGCGAAAATTAAAAAGCAAAGCGAGCCGTATAAAAATACGGGGAGCTGCTTTTGAGTTTTCAACGCAGTAAGAGGCCTTTTGGGACAAGGCTCTATTCTTCCATCAACAAAAGGTTTGGATCCTCCAAATGCTCTTTTACGGTAACCATAAAACGGGCCGCCTCAGCGCCATCGATAATACGATGATCATAACTGACAAAAATGGGAAGAGTCTTAATGGCAACAACCTTCCCGTTTTTGACGCCTGCCATGTCTTTAATCATCCCGACACCTAAAATAGCGGCTTCAGGATGATTAATAATTGGGGTAGCGAAAACGCCTCCTCCGGCTGAACCTATATTCGTGATGGTACAGCTTCCCCCTTTAAAATCCATCGGGTTGATTTTGCGGGTACGCGCCTTATCAGCCAATTCTTGAATTTCTTTCGCCAATTGGAGGATATTTTTTTTATCGGCACCTTTCAAAACCGGAACCATAAGCCCGGCTTCTGTATCGACGGCAAGTCCGATATTATAGTATTTTTTATAAATGATCTCGTCATTGGCATCATCAAGAGTCGAATTGAGTGAGGGATGCTTTTTAAGTCCCGCTACCAGCGCTTTTAAAAAGAAAGGCATGAAAGTAAGCTTAATACCCTCTTTTTCGGCTCTGACTTTCTCTTTTTCGCGAATTTCGAAGAGCCGGGAAACATCGACAAAATCCATATGAGTTACCTGAGGGATGGTGGAAAGGGCCTTCACCATATGGTCTCCCACCGATTTCCTGACGCCATCATACGGTTTACGATCAACATAACCGAAAAGATCATATTTCTTAACAGCCTTTAACCCCGCCTTCACGACGCCCATAGTGGAAGAAGTAGTGCCAGTTTTTAAAGGGGAAGAGGAGGTGTTTTGCGAGGGAGTTTGGCTTGCTATGGAAGGAGCAGGAGTAGTCGAAACTTCTGCAGTGGTTGAACTCTTTTCTTCCGTTCCAAAAACGGCCCCCGACATTTCAAGGGATGGAGCCTTTAAAACACCAACAGCCGTCTGTTCAAGAGAACCGACGACGCCCGTACTCTCTTTTTTTGGTTCTTCCGACCCGGGGGCTGTTGAAGAGGCGCTTTCCTCCAAAGTGACAAGTGTTTCGCCGACTTTAATGACATCGCCTTCTTTGTTATACATTTTGCTGATTTTCCCCGAACGTGGTGATGGAATTTCAACAATAGCCTTATCGGTTTCAATTTCAGCCAACGATTGATCGGCCGTCACGGTATCGCCTTCTTTCACAAGCCAACGCACGATTTTCCCCTCATGGATCCCTTCTCCCACATCCGGAAACTTAAAATCAAAAGCCATATATTTTGCGGAATTAGTTGATACCGATATAATAGCATCAATTCTAATTTTTAAAACCTTTGTATGGACGCAATACAACCCACAGTTCAAGATTCGATGCCAGCAACCCAAGCTCCCAAAAAAAGATCCATCATAAAAACGATTCTTTTAGTGGTAGGAGGCATAATAGTTTTTGGGGCAGCTATTTTTGCACTCGCATTTTTTATGACCGCCGATATTGCCAAAACCGGAGAAATATTCATTCGAAACCTTTCGACAGGCCATATCGAAGAAGCCTATAACGAAAGTTCCACAAGTTTTAAAGAGGTGGGATCCGTCGATAAATTCAAGTCTTTTTTGAAGGAGTATCCGATTCTGACGCAAAAAAACTCGGTTTCCTTCAGTTCGAGAAGTTTTCACAATGACTCAGGAAGACTGTACGGGACCATAAAAGACAGCAAAGGAAATACGCTCCCCATTAAAATAAGTCTCGTGAAAGAAAAAGGAGTATGGCGGGTGAGTGGTTTCCAATTAAACCCGGTTGGAAATTACACCATTCGCTAGAGACCTCCCAAAATTTTTATTCCAACGCCGCAGGAGACCTTTTTCGACCGGCTTTAGATTTTCCCCATTACCATTGTAATACCTTCCAAAACCCTGAATTCGTCCGGCAAAAATAGATCCTCACCACGGAAAAGAGGCATGATGCTATCAAAACCGGTAACCCGGTTAACCGGTGCCTTCAGCGATCCGAAAAGATTTTCATGAATGCTGGCCGAAATTTCTGCACCGACGCCGACATTTCGGGGGGCTTCATGGACAACAACCGCCCGTCCCGTTTTTTTAACTGACTGTAAAACCGTTGCTTTATCCCACGGAGAAATAGTGCGAATATCAATAATTTCACAGGAAATCCCAAGTTTCTGCGCTTGCACGGCTGCCTCCTGGCATTCCCGTACCATGGCTCCCCACGCAATAAGAGTGACGTCACTCCCCTGTTGAACAACCGCCGCTTTACCAATAGGAATAAAGTAATCTTCTTCCGGAACCTCTTGTTTAAAAGCACGGTAAAGCCGTTTTGGCTCCAAAAACATGACGGGATCCGGATCCCTAATAGCCGCAAGCAATAATCCTTTTGCATCAAAAGGAGTCGAAGGGATAACGACTTTAAGGCCCGGCGTATGGGCTAAAATAGCCTCCTCGGATTCGGAATGGTGTTCCAGGGCGTGAATCCCGCCACAATAAGGAGTCCGCAAAACCATGGGAACCGTGAATCGTCCGCGTGAACGATTGCGCATACGGGCCGCATGACATAAAAGCTGGGGAAAAGATTCAAACATAAAGCCTGAAAACTGCATTTCGACCACCGGCTTCATCCCATTAATAGCGAGGCCTATAGCCGTTCCGACAATTCCCGATTCCGCAAGAGGCGTATCAAAGCATCGATCCGGCCCGTAAAGTTTTTGCAAACCTTCGGTAACGCGAAAAACGCCACCCTCCACGCCGACATCCTCACCAAACACCATGACGGCCTTATCCTTTGCCATTTCCTGTTTAAGGGCTAAATTTAAAGCTCCCACCATCGTCAAAATGTGATTAGGCATGGGTGCCTCCTTTCTTAATAGCCTCTTTTTGAGCCATAATGTTTTTTAAATAATCTTTTTGTTCCTGAAGCGGAGGGGTGATCTTCGCATAAGTATAGTCAAAAATTTCATCAATAGTATGAGGTGGTAAATTCGCGCACTTTTCCGTAATGATTTCAACCTCTTGTTGCAAAGTAGCTCGTAGTTTTTGCTCGTAGTCATCCGTCCACAGGTTTTTGCTCTTCAAATAAAGTTGTAAACGGAGCAGAGGATCCCGTGGTCGCCATGTTTCCACCTCTATTTTTTCACGATATTTACTAGAATCGTCAGCCGTCGTGTGATCCCCGAAACGATAGGTGTAAGCTTCAATCAACGTGGCCCCTTCACCATTGCGTGCTCGATCAACAGCTTCTTTGGTAGCGGCGTACATGGCCACAATATCGTTTCCATCGACAAAAAGTCCGGGAACGCCATAAGCTAAGGCTTTTTGAGCGATAGTTTTGGAAGCGGTCTGGATGTTTCGTGAAACGGAAATAGCATATTGGTTATTCTGGCAGAGAAAAATAGTCGGAGTTTTAAATACTCCGGCAAAATTCATGGCTTCATGAAAATCTCCTTCAGACGATGCGCCGTCACCAAAGTAAGTAATAGCCACCTCTTTCCCTCCTTTTAATTTGGAAGCCCACGAAAGCCCGACAGCATGAAGCATTTGGCTTCCGACCGGAATGGAAATCGGCAAAACATTAACTCCTTCAGGAAAAATACTTCCGAGTTCCGTTCCCATCCAGTAATAAAAAATTCTTTCCATGGGAACGCCGTGAGCCCACATGGCCGGCAGTTCACGAAAAGCCGGTACCATCCAGTCACTTTTGTGTAAAGCAAATTCGCTTCCGAGTTGAGCGGCCTCTTGCCCTTCTACGGAAGTAAAAGTTCCCATACGTCCGGATCGTTGCATTTTAAGGGCCCGATCATTCACCATACGGCAAAAGACCATTTTCTCGTAAAGTTCACGCAAAACGTGATCCGTTAGCTCCACAGGACGCAAAGCTTCATTCATGACTCCATGCTGATCCATAATCTGGATCATAGGATCAGTGAGCGGATTGTGCTTTTCTATAAACATTTAAGAGGTGAAAAGGTTTTTTAAAAACAGCTCACCGGCTCGATACGAACTTCGTACCAGTGGCCCGGAAGCACAATATAAAAATCCGAGCTGTTTGGCAATCTGTTGATAGTCGGCAAACTGATCAGGAGTAATATATTCATGAACGGCAATGTGATAAGGACTGGGCCTTAAATACTGGCCAAAGGTGATGATGTCGACCTCTCTCTTCCGAAGATCTTTCATCGTTTGAACCACCTCTTCTTTTTTCTCCCCCAGCCCCAGCATAAGGGAAGTTTTAGTAAAAAGAGGAAGAGTTTTTTTTTGATCATCAAGTGAAACCGATTTCCTGTCGATTCCCCCCTTTTCATCTTTTTGATCCAAAGAGCTCGTAAAAATCTTCTTGGCATTTTTTAGAACGGAAAGAGATTTTTGATAATTAGCACGTGGATCTCGAATCGTACCCTGAAGCCGCTCGACCGTTTCCATGTTATGGGCAAGCACGGTTGGCTGTGCCTCGACGATAACTTTCAATGCATCCTCATTTCCATTCAAATCCGAAATTAAAACCTCCACCAACAGCTGAGGATAAGCTTTCTTTAATTCCTTGATGCAGATGGCAAAATGCGAAGCCCCCCCATCCGGCAAATCATCCCGCGTAACGCAGGTTAAAACAATATAATTGAGTTTCATTATCTTAACGGCCTCCACTAGATGCCGCGGTTCATTTTTATCAAGTAGTCCTTTAGGATTCCCGGATTTCACCATACAAAAGCGACAGGCCCGGGTACAGGTATCCCCCATCAGCATAAAAGTCGCCGTTCCGCCGCTCCAGCATTCGCTGATATTTGGACAATGGGCTTCAGCGCACACGGTATTGAGTCTTTTTGCCTTCAGAAGAGTGGTAATTTCGGAAAATTTTTCAGTAGAAGGCGGGCGTATTTTCAACCATTCCGGTTTCATCAAAACCTGCTGCGATTGCTGCAGTTTTTTGTGAAGAGTTTCGGATTGAGGAGTTTGGACGCGCATACATCAAAGGGGATCCTAAGTATAACAAGCTTTGTGTAAAACATCTATGTCAGGAGAAAGATATTAAACGACAAAGCCCCAATGAACAAGAGCTGAAACAGCATTGAATTATTCCAACGCCCACGCCTTCAGCGTATCGTAATCACAATTTCCGCAAATAGATTTTTTCGTTTTGGTATTGTAAAAATAGGGAACTCCTCCGCATTTTCCCTGATCCAATTCCTCCAAAAATTTGGCATTTTCTTCATCATGCCAGGTCTCAAAATATTGAATAGTGATGCCCTCCTTTTGAAGTTGCTCCACAATCGGATCCATTTCATGGCAGTGGGTACATTCCGTGCCGCCGAACATTAAGAGGTGGGAAGTAAGAGTTGGCATAGTACAACAGATTAAAAAGCTACCTTCCAAGTGTAACATGCCTTGTGGGAAAAACTCCACTGAGGCCAGAAAAATGTAATGAGGAAAAAACGCACAACTCGTTACGCGGAAGCTTTTCCATTATTTTAAAAAAAATGGGGCGACTCCTTCAAAATTTTTCGCAGTTTTTTATACTCCGGACAAAATTTTTCAAGCATCGCGTAAAACTTCGGTGAATGATTATGATGAACCGTGTGGGTTAATTCATGAAAAATAACGTAATCCGTCACTTCGAGAGGCATAAAAATAAGCCTCCAGTTAAAATTAAGATTATTTTTCGCAGAACAACTGCCCCATCGGGTTTTTTGACCTCGAACCGTCAGTGTTCCATACGTCGTTCCCATGACACGACTCAACTCCCTCACTCGAACGCTCAAATATTTTTCTATGTCTGTTTTAAAATACTTTTCTAGACATTTTTTTATTGATACCAAATTTCCCGAAGAAAAAACATGTAATTCCAGAGGAGCCGGTCGGGCTACTTCGCCAACAAATAGGAGAGGTTGAACGGGTTTTACATACGCTTTTTTTGCGTGAGCCGTGAGAGGTAATGATCTCAAGCGGATAATTTTTTTTACTCCCAAAACCGGAAGTTCACTCCCATCCGCCAAGTCGAAACCTCTTTTTTTTTGATCAGCTATTTTTTTAAGATGTCTCATAATCCATGCCTCCTTTTCAAACAAAAAATGTTCGACCCGCGTAGAATCGTGCCGATAGGGAACAATCACTTCAAGCCCTTTCTCGGGACTGATTTTGAGGCTGATAGATCGGGCCAGACGGCTGACACGAAAAATATACGGTATCGATTGGGTGCCGAACATAAGTTGTTTCGTTATAGCCAAGCTTTTTGGTGGCGACGAAAGGACGGAATTCCTAAAATATTTTTTGAGAAAGGACATGGAGAAAAAATTCTTTATCTTTTCGATGAGTTAAAAGATCGGCAACCTTTTCCCGCGAAACCCAGCGAGCTTCCGGATTTTCGGGATCCTGGGGCACCAGATCTTTTTCAGAAGTGCTAAATAAAAACATATGAATCGTTTTCCGCTCCCTCACATCGTCCCCGCCATCTTGAGCAATTCTATAGCGTTCATAACTCCCTAACGGACATATAAGCGAAAGCTTCGATATACCCGACTCTTCCTCGATTTCCCGTAAGGCAGCCGATAAAATATCTTCCCCGCGTTCAATATGCCCCTTCGGGAATGACCACGATACCCCCTTCTGATTAACGACAAGGATATCTCCTTCCGCATTAACAACAATCCCACCGGCTGTTTCAGTATGAAGAGAAGTCATAAACAATAAAATTATCGCATCTCATTCCAGCCTTTCGTCGAATAGGCGTTACAGGTAAGTTGCTGGGCCCGGGTATATTCTTGATCACTCCACCCCCCCATTTCAAACTCTTTATCGGCAGTAAATCCTTGAAGCAAAGCCTGATACACCTGTTCAATAGTCAGATTCGGACGCAGCAGGGCAAGGCCACTGACCCGATCCTCCACGGCGGCAATCATTTTATCAGCTATTTTTTCTTGCCCGACTTTTAAAAGAGAAAACATTTTTCGTACATCCACAGTATATAAAATAGTTCCATGTTGAAGCAAAATCCCTCCCCGTCGCGTTTGGGCATTCCCGGAAATTTTCTTGCCTCCAACGGACTTTCCATTCAAATCGACAGCGTTGTGAGCCAGAACGATATCATTAATCGGCTTGAATTCGGTCGGAATACCAAGGAGTGCCAAACTCTTCACAATCCATCCGCACATCAAATGGTAAGATTCGGTAATGCCGGAAGGAAACAGGCTTTCCGGCGCAATAATGCTGTACGTCACCTCTCCGTTATAGTCATGAAAAACCGCGCCGCCGCCCGTACGTCGTCGAACGACATCCACGCCTGCTTCGCGACAAATATCAACCGCCACTTCATCATGGAGTCCCTGGAAATAACCGATAGAAACAGCACTGGGCTGCCATCGGTAAAAACGGATCGTCGGATAAGCTTTTTTCGCCGCGACGGCTTCACTGCATGCCTCATCAAGAGCCATATTCATGAAAGCGTCGTGAGTTTCCATCGGAATTATGCGCCATTTTGTCATTAAAATTTCTTTTTATAAAAACTGCACGTACCATACAATGCCCATCTTATGGAATCAAGCAGGCCAAATGGCGATATAATCTGGAAGCCGGAAGAAGTTATTCCCACAGTGACAGAGCATGGTATAGCGGAAGCCTTTATCTGTTTAAGAAAAAACTCTAATTTAAAGCCATATGCTGCAGAAATTTTAGTTCAAAACTGGCCCGATATAAAACTTCACCACTATGATAACGCCTCACAGGTAAACAATTATGTAGCGGGGTTTATCGAAAGAAGAAAAACCGGAATTTCCAGAACGACAATGTTCTTAGCGGAGCCGACCATCAAAATAAGAGAGTATACCTGTCTTCATGTTTTTGCTATCCCGAGACGGTTTTTTTGGACCACAGCCGGAAGAGAAACGTTAATCAGAAGCGTTATTCCAGTGCTCATCATTGATTCAGAATGGTCTCATAAATTTGATATCAATAACCGGGAAAATGAAAGAGGAGCCGAATTAGTAAAGGAAGAAGCTAAAAAACGGGGAGTAATAACGATAGAAAGTACACAAAAAAAAGCTCAGATGGCTCTGGAATCAGTCGTGGAAAGTATAAAAAATGGGAAAGATCCGCGACAGTTTAAAACCCCCTCCCCGCTTTTTTCTTTTCCTCAGTAAGGTGGTGAAAGAAAATGTTTTTTTCGACAGACGGTTGCAAAAAAGATACACTCAAACCGCTTAACGCCACTTCATGCAAAAAATACTCACTAAAAAAATCCCCGGAGGAAAACTGCTCCGCATAAAAATGGAAGCGGACACGGTCATTCAATCCATCTCAATAACCGGCGACTTCTTTCTGCATCCCGAAGAGTCATTGCTCACGATAGAAAAGAGTTTAAAGGGAATGGCGATCGAAAGTTCTTCAGAACAAATCACACAAAAAATAGAGGATGCCCTTTATACCGAATCAGCCACATTTGTAGGAGTCACCCCAAAAGATATCAGTGAAATGATCGTAGAAATGCTGGCCACGAATAAGGAGTGAAAAAGGCTCTTATTTCCGATTTTTTTTAGCCATTGTGGCAGATTTCTTTTTCAATTTTCCGGCAGCGCCCTCCATTTTCTTTGCGGTGTTCATCACCCGCTTCTCGACTTTTTTTACTTGAGAAGAAACCTTAGCCTTCTGAAGAGCTTTGACCGTCTCTTTGGCGCCTTTTGCCATCATGCCGGCCATAGTCTCTTGCACGTCACTCCAATCCATCTTAAAAACTTTGCTTAATTTTTCTTCAAGCTCAGAGGGAAGATGGAACTTTTTTGCCGCACGTTCCATCACTTTATCGACAAGTTTTTCATACTCCCGGCGGACCATTTTTTCACCTTTCTTAAAATTCTCATCCTCCATCGCGTGAAGAAGCATGCTGCGAACCTGCAAGTAACCGGAAACGCCATTTTTACTGACCTCGCCCCAAATGTGTTTCACCTTTTTTTCGATTTCCGGGCGTGACTCTTTATAAAGTTTCGCCAAATGTTCAACCTGTTTCTTCGCCTCCCGGTCAATTTTTTCCTTGTGGGTCACATACATGAACCCCGCACTTGAAGCGAGAGCGGCTGCTAACGCCATCCCAAGTAAAGATCCGCCGCTTTTTTTATTATCCGATTGCTTATTTTCCATAAAAAGAAAAGTAAGAAAATAAATCTCCCTACATTATACAGCGATCGGGCAATAAAACATAATTTTCACACATTCAACAAAAAATCGTGCCATACCATCATGCGCACGATTTTTTATGCATTGTAATTTTTTAGAAATATCAGCTTCAGCCATTTTCCAATTCGGCAAGAATACGATCCTGCTCTGTCACAGGACGTGAGGAGGTTTTGACAGCAGCTTTCCGCGCTTCATTAGCCGCTCGACCTGCTTTCACTTTGGCTTCGATAGCGGCAAACTTGTCGGCCACTTCTTGCCGCCTTCGACGATAGTTCGCATGAGCAAGTTCACGAACAATTTTGGCATTTGCTTCAGGAGTATTGGCCAAAACATCCTTCGTTATGGCCGCAAGCCGGGCCTGAATCTCTTTTTCCGTCATCGGTTTCTTATCAGTTGATACTGACGCCTTTACTTCTTGCTTAGTGTTTTCAGTTTTCATTTCCCGTTGTAAAGCAGCAGGAGTAGAAACGGTAGTAACAAAATCTGAAGAAGGTGCTGCAGTAACAAATTTTCCTAAAGTTGTTGTCGATGCCATCGTCGACCCATTCTGTTCAAGAGGATACAAAGATCCGGTAGTACCCGACGGAAGTGGATCAGAATTATCGTCATTTTTCCCTTCTTCATTTATCCATTTTTCAAAATCTTCACCAGCCTTATCAAGATTTGGATCCATGAGTAATTCATTCACAACAGGATTTCCACCATTCGGGAGTTCTGCAGAGGGAGTTGTTATGGCAGGGGGAACCGGATCAAGAAGATTCAAAATTTTATTAATCGGATGGTCCGCTCGTGTAATTTGCTGAGCCACTTTCTTAAAAAACGAATAGGCGTCTTTCTCGGAAAGTTTTAACTGTCGCTCAGTGGCCAGCTTACCGGCTAACTGGAAGAAAGCATCTTTTCGAAGTTCACGTTGGCTTTTTTGAGGATCAGTTCCCAGGTCTAATTTTGATGTTTCAAGAGATTTAGCGGCATCAGTAAGAACATTCAAAACACTTGTGGCCTGTCCAAAGTAACGGGAAGACCCAAGCTCTAAAAGAGCTTTTTCAAACTCTGCCTTCTTTGGAGCATTCGATCCGTTGAAATTAAACTTCACGGAAGTTACAGGCGCAGCAGGTTCAGCTGTTTTTACATGAGTAATCAATTTATAAAATCCGTTGGCCTGATGAAATTGACCATTCTTTTCTTTGATCTCTCCTCGCTGCATTTGGGAAAAGGTGTCCCATTCCCCCTTCCCATCGTGCATACTATTGAAAAACTGTTGAAGAACAACATACGTCCCCGTTTTTGCAGCAGCAGTCTGCAGTTGCTCCATAATAGCCAAACGGGCGGTCTTTGCCTCCAAAGAATTAAAATTGCCACTATGTAAAGCCTCAATTTGAGCCGACGTCAGTTCAATGCTTGTCTGGGCAGCCAATGTTTCGAGAGCCACACGGAAAGGATTTTCAGGGCCTGAAAAATAAGTATCAAAATAATTTTTAAAACTTTCAGTAGACGTATCAAGCAAAGTATTCACCTTATTAACAGCCTCAACTTTAGACGCCGGTTTGGAAGTTGGTGCAGCAGGAGTCACCTCTGCCGAAGAACTCGCTGAAGCTGCAACACTGACTGTCGTCGTTGTTTCTGAGTCAGTAGAAATGGTCGCACCCTGAACACCACTTTCAGGGGCACATCCGGCAAGAGCCATGCTGGCAACGGCTACAGCCATACCGGTTCTTACAGCACTGCGCCCGGTAGAACCGGCAGATTTACGATGGGAAAGAACTGCAGAAACCGGATCCGTATCGTCGAGCAGGGAAGAAACAGCACTTTTAACACTGCTCACCATTCGACTCATAAGCCCGGGAGTTTCACCTTTTTTTACTTCATGATGATCTTCAATACTGCGTTGTTTTTCGCCATTCGAGCCACCCAGCCAATTTTTAAGAAATCCAAAAGCCATAAAATAAAATTAATAGATTAAAGGGAATCAATAGTTTCATCGACCTTTTCGAGAGGAAGATTGAACTCACTCATCGTATCAATGCTCATAAAATATACTTTCATATCGGTCTTTATTAAAGCAGTGATAGTCGCTTGAAGCTCTCCTTCAGTGTGCGAAGTATCAGATTTTTCCAATAAAGCAAAAAGTTTCTTTTTGGCTTCAGTATTTGCTGGAGAAGCAAATTTTCCCAAAATCCCCATAACTCTTACTTTCAATTGTGGATGAGTAATTTTGGTAGCGTTACGACCCATTTGTTTTATGGTTTCGAGGGCAAAAGCTTTTCGCTCCTCCAAACTTTCGAGACGCTTTTTCACTTCGGGAGTAGCCGATGCCGCAGAAGCGGATACATCGGAAGAGGCAGTCTCTCCGGTAGCATTATTACCTCTGGAAGCAAAATAAGCTCCTCCCGCAACGACACCGGCAACTCCAACAGCTGCCAATGCTTGAAGCAACCGGTTATGTGAAGTACGTCGGACAGTTACAGTCGTAGCTGGCTCCGAAGGAGCAACATTTGTAGTAGTGACCTGAGGTCTTTCTATCATCACGGCGGAACCAGGGCCATTTCGTCTTGATGGTGGAGGAGATAGAGGAGCGAGAGTCGCTAAGTGAGCAGCTACTAAGGGGCGTAGCAAAACCTTCACAGCTTCTGATGGTACGCCAATATTTTCCCAATTAGGGCCATAAAAATAACTAAGAGGACGTATCTCAGGAACCTGCGACCGTGTTTCCACCCTCCTTCTCAAGGCAATTTCTGTGGAAAACAAGGCGGTTTCAAGATTCGCATGAGGAACATCTCCTCTCGTAGCGAGAATCTTAAACTGATCACTCACAGCTTTTTTAGCCTCCATTTCCATTTTTTTCATGCGAACATCCTCCTCAACCTTACTGGAGAGAAAAGCGATGGCTGATTGCCCTTCAATATTTATATATCGAGCCAAAAATTTTGTTACAGGACCTTCTGCTCCCTCAGCTTTAGAAATTTCTTCAACAAGCCTTCCAGAAAGGGCAGTGGCCTCATAGGTTCCATCCGGCAAATGAGGAAGGAGGGCATCGTAAGCCGCATCCAATCCCGCTCTAATACTCTCTAATGCTGCCTTCGTCATCGTTTCCAATTCGTCAGGGGCTTTCTGCTCAATCGGACCGGCGGCAGGATGGTGAGGAAGATGAAGTTCCGTATCCGCCAGAGCCTCTTCTTCCGGACCCGGAGGAACAACAGCTGCAACAAGGTCTTTAGGAGGATCGCCGAGTCTCAAAGAAATAGGAGCTATAGTGCCTGCAGCAGGCGCCGTAGTTACATCGGGAGAAGTGGCGGCTGAAAAAGGTACTATTGGTGGCACGACCGAGTCGGCAGCGGATGGTTCTACAGAAGTGGAGACAGGGACTGTACCCACAGTCGATGACTCTGTCGAAGGGGATACAACAGTATCTACCCCCGCTCTAGCCGGCATGAAAGCGGGATCAGGCGTAAAGTCGGGAGGACAAAGAGTATGCAAAATTCTTCCCGATACCGCCTCGCTTCTGTCAGTAGCACTCTTTTCGTATTCCTTAAGGGCTTGAGTTTCTTTTTCCCTCAATTGGGCAACAAAATTACGCTCTGTAGTTTTTGGGTGAGAATCCATCGCTTCCGCAATGGGTACACAATACTCAACAATAGCTTTAACCGCTATTTCGTAGGTAATATTACCACCTTCGGGTATTGCAAGGGGAAAAGAGACTCCCCTTAAAAGAGCAAGGTATTTTTCGCAAAATTGCACAACCCCCTTGCGAATTTCGTCTCCATTTTCTGTTTTTTTTGCGTTTTCAAGTTCTTGAATAAAGAGCCTAAACCGTTCCATTTTACATAAAACTCTTAGAGTACGATTTCCCTCAGTCTGTTTGAAAAATTCTAAATAACTTTTAAGGGGAATTTTTTCTGTTTCCATAAAACAATAAAGTTAAACAAAAATTTGTTAAGAAGTATATATAAGTCATTTTTACATATTTGTCAAGTAATGAGATTTCCTCAAGCTGAGATTATAACGCTCATGCCCTTAAACCATAACAGAATGTTAGGGAGCTGTTATTTTTCTAGGTATTGATGAAAAGGCACGTCTATCGTTATAGTATGAGACACAATCACGTTTACCTCCGCATGACCAACTCGAAACAAAAATCTTCCAGCTGCCTCGAACTGAAAAACGTCTCTTTCAGCTACCACAACAACTTTTTCTCGAAAGAACCCTTGCAAAATGAGGAGGCTTTAACCAACATCTCATTTTCCGTACCACAGGGAGAATACCTCGGAATCATCGGGCCGAACGGGGCAGGAAAAACCACTCTTTTGAAAATAATATTGGGCTTGTTAAAGCCAACAAGAGGATCGGTCGAACTCTTCGGAAGACCACTTCAAAAGTATAAAGAGCGGTACGAAATCGGTTATGTTCCTCAGCGTTCCTCACAAGTAGAATCGTATTTCCCGGCAACCGTCGAAGAGATCGTCATGAGCGGGCGGACCGCCAAACGTGGTCTTTTTAAATCTTTCAATAGCGAAGATAAACAAAAAACCCTCAAGGCGATGGAAGTAGCGGAAATCGAAAAATTCGGGAAAAAACTCATAGGCAATCTTTCAGGTGGAGAACGTCAAAGAGTTTTTATTGCGCGGGCCCTGGCCTCCGAACCGAAAATATTAATCCTGGACGAACCGACCGTGGCGGTAGATATTGGATCCCAGCAAAGATTTTATCAATTTTTAAGCCATCTTCACAAAAAGCTTGGATTAACCGTCCTTTTTGTTTCACACGACATCGAGGTAGTGGCTCGCGAAGTAGAGTCAGTTTTATGCATCAATCGAACCCTCGTCTGTCATGGCTCCCCGAAAGATTTTATGAAAGAAGAGTATTTGGAAAAACTCTACGGCAAAAAAGTAAAATATGTTGTTCACAACCATGAATAAAGAAAGCAGCTTTAAAAAATCAGAAAAAAAATTTCAAGGGAGGCTGGCATTGGCAGCAGTGTCACTTTTATTCATGGTGATCTCGCAAACGCAGACATTCGCGCATACGCTTGATGAAGAAAGTGCTCAAAGCGCTCCCCTTAAACAGGAACTTATTTCGCAGCCGGCCATGCCCACGCCCGCAGCCGAAGAACTCCCAGTGAATGAAAGCACCAATTCAATCCAAGAGGATACAGCCAATTCTGCCCATCAGGATTTCTCTGAACTCACCATCCCTTATCAATATTTTCAGGCCACCGTTCAAAAAGTAATTCTCCAGGGTCAAAGAGATTTTCATGCCGGCGAAACGCCCCGCCTCGATCCCTATCAAATTCTCGAAGTGAAAATCACGAATGGAAGCGACCAGGGAAAAGTAATACAGATCGAAAATGGAAGTGCCGATAACATAATAACCACCAGCGATCTTTTAAACCCCGGCGATACCGTCGTCTTGGCTAAAACAAAAGCAGATCCGGTAACAGGAGAATCAAACTACTTTATATATGACCAGTATCGTCTCCCCGCCGTACTGATCATAACCCTCATCTTCATCGCGCTCGTCATTGTTTTCGGTCGTAAAAGAGGATTCACCTCGCTCCTCGGCCTCGCTTTCACCATCCTCGTCCTTATGAAATTCATCGTACCGGGCCTGGTACAGGGACAAAACCCTCTTCTCATCAGCTTTGCGGGAGCCGTTATTATTGCCGTAAGTTCACTTTACTTAGCCCATGGATTCAACCGCGACACGACAATCGCCCTTGGAAGCACCCTGGTAACACTCACTATCGCTATCGTCTTCGCCTACCTTTTTACCGAGTGGAGCCGTCTGAGTGGCATCGGCAGTGAAGAGGCCTACTATTTGCAATTTGGCCCCTATCAAAACATCAACCTGAAGGGACTGTTTCTTGGCGGAGTCATCATCGGTGTTTTGGGAGTGTTAGACGATATAACCGTTGGCCAAACCGCCGCCATACATCAAATAAAAAAAGCCAACCCGTCCCTCGGTTCCTACGAACTGTATAAGCGGGGACTCATCGTCGGTCGTGAACACATCGCCTCTTTGGTCAACACGCTGGTATTAGCCTATGCCGGCGTATCGCTGCCGCTTTTTCTTATGTTCACCACCGATCAATTAATGCCGTTATGGGTAAACATCAACAGTGAAATGATCGTCGAAGAAATAATTCGAACGCTCGTCGGCAGCTCTGCCCTTGTTTTCGCCGTCCCCATTTCCACGTTCTTTGCCGCAAGATTCTTAGCCAAAAAACAACATGCCTGAAATATTCCTCTATGACTTCATGATCCGTGCGTTCATCGCCGGCTTGATCATATCGATCATTGCTCCGGTCATCGGTTGTTTTTTAGTGGTAAGAAGATACTCGCTCATGGCCGACACTCTTGCACATGTCTCACTTGTAGGAGTCGCTGTCGGACTCCTCTCCAAAATGAACCCGCTTATGACCGCCGTCATCACCTCGGCTATTTCCGCCTTCACCATCGAAAAACTTCGAAATACCAAAAAAATATTTGGCGAATCCGTCCTCGCCCTTTTTCTTTCCGGAAGTCTTGCCGTCGCCACCATCCTTGTAAGCTTGGCCAATGGATTCAACGCCAATCTCTTAAGCTATCTCTTTGGCAGCATCACGACGGTCACCTGGGCTGATCTCCGTCTTATCGCCGGTCTCGGACTCGTCATTTTATTGTTGGTTTACTTTTTATACAAGGAACTCTTCTTTGTTTCATTTGATGATGAATTGGCCCAAGTAAACGGCATCAATGCGAAAGGATTTAATCTTTTACTCATCATTCTTGCCGCCGTCACCGTATCGCTCGCCATGACCATCGTCGGAGTACTCTTAATCGGCGCCCTCATGGTGATACCGGTCATTTCAGCCATGCAGCTCGGCAAAAGCTTCAAGCAGACACTTTTCTTCTCGCTCATTATTTCAATCACCAGCGTCATCAGCGGACTCTTCCTGGCCTACTATGGAAATTTGGCAAGTGGAGGCTCCATCGTCCTCGTCTCCCTCGGGTTCTTTATCATCAGTTTCCTCATCGCCCGAAAAAAGGAAGGATAAGACATTTTTTTGACAAAAGACAAAAAATAATTTTTATTGCAGAAAATGTAACTCACGAATATGGTACCTTTCCCTCTCAACATTCTCTTAGGCATAGCCGTAGTGGCTTTCATGTTTTGGCGATTAAAAAATAATTTTCAGGCCGCATCGGATTATGTTGATGCGGAAGAGGCGAAAGCAAGAAAATATAAGGAACTGTTGCCGAAATTTAAAGAAGACGAACGCTACAAAAAAGTAAAAGCATATATCGATACGAAATACAAAACCACCTTCGATGAACCGCTCGACGAAGAAACCTATAAAATAGACGCGATATATTTTCAGGTTCAAAAAGGAGTTCAATCCTACTGTGACACCTACGATGCGGAAGATCCTCAGGCCTTGGTATTCTTGCTGAAAAGCAAGAAAGACAGGAGGTATGTTTCCATGGATATTCTGTCGGGAGTAATAGTAGAGAATACCGTTGGAGCTTTTATATACAACAGCATGATGGGAGCGTTAAACAACCCTATCCCCTAAATATATCCAGTGACAACACCTTTTTATACATCCTTCGATAAAAAAGCATTTAATTCAGGAGTAGTGTTAGGTGCCATAGGAAGCTTCATAATTTTCATAAATCTCACCGCCTATATTCCCCTTCCGGAATGGATTGAACGTCATGCCAATTTCAGTTTTAGTGGTGGACTGTTTTTGTCGGGAGTCATTCTCTTATTCGGAGGAATACTCGCCATCAAAAAGGGACTCCATAGAGAGCATTGCTCAACCTGTAAAATACCGGTAGAAAGTACAAGCGCAAATTGCGAAACGCACTATGAAGGAGCTTTCACTCAAATGGTTCAAACCGGGGAATTAAAAAATGTCACAGGCCTCAAAGTTCTTCCTTCCGCCCACGACCCGTCACTCGAAATAGACATAAAATACTGCCCCGCATGTGTCGCCTGTGCTCTCGTCAGCCTGTACAAAGTGGAAAACATGCAGACCAACCTGCTCTTCAAAGAAAAAATCGTCATTGGCCCCGTCGTGCGACAACTCAAAGATACCCTCCTC
>CAYSYL010000017.1:0-20282 GCA_964435355.1 uncultured Candidatus Peribacteria bacterium
ATTTAAAACAAATAGCAAAAGTTAAGCTTTTCGAGATAAGGGAGGAAAAATATTACACCCCCTTAAATATTACTCTTGATTTACAGTCAGCGGTTGAATCTTTGAGAAAAATAGGCATGGGAAAAATTAATAATATTGAGGATCTCTCAACACGTAATATGAATAAAGCAAAAGTTACATGTCAAACTGGAGAAACAGTTAGTGGTATTGCTTACATGCATCAAGCGGCACTTGCTTTAAAAATAAACGGAATAACTACTTCACGCGAAGCAACGTCATTTCATGGACTAATACTGAGTTATCTAATTTCCAAGGTTAATAATTTATCAAGAAATGAAACGACATCAGAAAAAGAAATAGATGTCGCTGCTTAAATCTTCAAGTTTGCAATTATTGAAGTGATAGTTTTTTCAACTCCCTCAACTTCTCTTCTCGTTGATGTTCTTTTTTCATAAACAGATTAAAGAGAACCGGAATTACGAAAAGGGTCAAAAAGGTGGAACTGGCGAGGCCGAAAATAAGGGAAGCTCCGAGTCCCTCCCATGTTTCATCCGTAAGGGTAATAGGAATCATACCGATAATGGTACTGATGGAGGTCAAGAAAATAGCTTCCAGACGGGATTGCGAAGCGTCAACAATGGAATCGACAAATGGAATTCCAACTCTCAGATTCAAATTTATTTTATCCACCAGAATGACGGCATTTTTCACGACAATGCCGAAAAGTGCCAAAATCCCAATCAGACAAGGAAAGGAAAGAGTGAAACCGATCAAGGTAAGTCCGAAGAATACTCCCGTTAATGCCAAAGGAATAGTAGCAAGCGTTAACATGGCTTTAGCGAAAGAGTTAAATTGAATAACAAGCGTTCCGATAATCAACACCATCGCCACCAGCATGGCCCGCAAAATAGAATAAATAGATTCGGCATTGGTATCATTCTGGCCGCCGAAAGTGATGGTGTATCCTTCAGGAAGAGGATTTTTAGCAATGAGCGCCTGAAATTCGGCTAAAACCTCAGCCGGCAAACGGGGTTTTTCCACAGAAGCCGAAACAATGACGACCCTCTTTTGATCAATACGACTGATAGAAGTGAGAGCTGCGCCAACCCGTACATCAGCCACATCCCCGAGTCTAAAACTTTGACCCCGACCGTTGCTGACATTTAAAGCCTTCAAGGACTCAAGCGTCGGAATTTTATTTCGATCAAAACTCATGACCACTTTCAAATCATCGCCGTCCCGTAAAACTTTAGTGATCTCACTGCCGCTTAAGGCCGTACGAAGAAGCCCGGCGATTTGAGTAGCGGTTACTCCCCGTAAACTCATTTCATCTTGTCGAAGGGCAAAGGTAAACTCTCCCGGACTGAGCGAAATCGAAGTTTTTTCATTAATAGTCCCGGGAAGCGAGGCAAGAAGCTCTTTATATCGATTGGCTTGTTGTTCGAGTATGTCCAAATCATCACCCGCCAACTGTCCTTCGATGTCAGCCCCCGAGGGAGGTCCTCCTGCAATCTCGACTACTTCAATCCTTGCTCCTGAGATTGAAGCGATGGCGGAACGAATTCGGGGGGCAATCTCATAAGATTTTTCAACGTTTCCGTTCGAAGAAACTGGTCTTTCCTCGATTGGATAAAAGTTAATGGCAAATTGAGCTTTGTTTGTCTGTCCGCCACTTCCACTACTTGAACTGAGACCTCCGGAAGTGCTCACGCCGGCAGCGCCAATGACTTCGGAAAAGCTTTTAATAGTCGGTTCCTGGAGTAACACGTGCTCCACCTGGGAAGCAATTTCAGCAGTTTTCTCTCGCACGGTCCCGGCATATATTCGGAATCGGAAGGAGGCAGAAATTCGGATTTTAATATTCCACTGGCTGGCAGGAAAACGGCCCCGATGAAAACAATAAATACAATAACCAGTAAAAGAACGGATTTCGTCTTGCTCTCCAAAAAAGATCGAAGGGCATGTCCGTAGTAAGGAAGCAGTTTCTCCAATTTTATCAATCCATTAATGGATTTAAGCCATAAACTTTTTTCTTCCGCCAGATAATGGTGATGAATTTTTTCTTTGATTTTTCGAGAGTCCGCCAACTCTTCCAACACAAGGGTTTCATTCCGAATCAAAGTTTCCTTCAAAGAGTTCCGATACCAGAAAAGGAGGGAAAAAATAATAATTCCCAGCAAAAGGAGCAAAGGAAGTCCCACAAAAACCGGTACACCATTTTGAAGGGTCATAACGAGCATCCCAATGAAAAGAAGCGTAATAACGGCGAGCAACCCTTTGAAAAAACTCTTCGTGACTCGGAACCTTTCCAAAATAATAGCCATCGGATGATTAACGATAATGGCGATAAAAAAGGAAGCTGCCAGAGTAACAGACACGGTAATCGGTATGGAACGGATAAACTGGCCGATAATTCCTGTCGCAAGAACAAGAGGTATAAAGGCCCAAATAGTCGTAAGAGTCGTCGTCGTTAAAAGTATTTTATAGTCTCTAAAAACGAGAAGCACCGCCTCTTCCGGAGTAAATTTCCCGGTTTTAAGGTACTGTTTTGTTGCCTGAACTACGACGATTGCATCATCCACCAAAAGCCCGAGGGCGAGAATCAAAGAAAAAATCGAAAGAAAGTTGAGAGTAATCCCAAAAATCAGCATCAACCCAAAAGTTGCACAAAAGACAAGCGGAACAGCCAATCCAGCAACAAAGGCTTCCTTCAAACCGACGAATAAAAACAAAACAATTGTGACGAGAAGGATAGTAATGAGACCATCACGTTGAAGATGGCTAAAATCGGTACGAATCTGCTCGGAATAATCGAGCGTTGTCTCGACCGTAACATTTTCAGGAAGCTTGCTCTTTTTCAATTCAGCGATTTTCTTTTTACCATTATCGATAAGGTCGATAATGGAACTTCCGGTTTTTTTTATGACATTCAAAGTAACGGCATTTTCCGGAGCTTTTCCTCCAGTTGAAAAGAGACTGTAGTTGTCGCGTTTCTGGGCCTTTTCAGAAACGACGGCCACATCTTCCAGCCGGACGATTTGTCCGTTAAAAGTGGAAATACCAAGCTGGCGAAGCATTTTTGCGTTCGCCAGTTTGCTTTCACTTCGCAAGGTATATTCAAAATTTCCGATATTCATGGTGCCGAGAGGAAGCGAAAAATTATTCAGCCGGACAGCCGTCTGAATCTGATCCATCGAAATGCCATAAAGTTGAAGTTTCTCAGGATCAATAACCACACTGATTTCGGGAACATCCCCTCCGTTGACCGTTACATCACTCGTCCCGGGCAATTTCTTCAACTCCTCTTCCACCATTTCAGCATACTTTCGAAGCGTGAAATTATCATACGGCCCCGTCACGACAATAGTCCAGACGGGAGTATTGCTAAAGGAAACCTCACTGACCGTAGGGTCGCCAGCCTCTGCGGGAAGTTCACCCCTCACATTATCCACCGCATCGCGTAATCTTCGTAAAGCATCCTTCAAATCCTCCTCGGCGCGAAATTCGACCGTTGTCGCCGCAAATGAATTTAAAGCAGTCGATCGAATCTGTTTTACGCCACTTAAATTGGAAACTTTTGCTTCGATTTTTTTCACGACTAATTCTTCAACAT
Organism: uncultured Candidatus Peribacteria bacterium; assembly: GCA_964435355.1. Classification (GTDB taxonomy): domain Bacteria; phylum Patescibacteriota; class Gracilibacteria; order UBA1369; family UBA1369; genus CAYSYL01. The sequence goes on from CAYSYL010000017.1 coordinate 3,614, forward strand.
CAGCCGGTGAGGCACCAGGCAAAGCGACCGTCACGATTCCATAAGGAATTTTCACTTCAGGATTGGATTCCAGAGGTAAAAGATTAAAGGACACAAGGCCCCACACCAAAACCGACAGTACTAAAAGGACAATGACCCGGAAATTTTTTACGAAAAAATAAAGGAAGGTTTTTTCCGCTTCAGGAGTATATTGTAACTGCTGAAGATAAAGCGAATCGCCATTAACAGCTTCACGGTGTTCGTTTATTTTTTCTGGCTCAGATTGTGTAAAATTCTGAGAAGCGGCTGTTGAAAAATTTTCATTGAAATCAGAAGGAGGCAAAGACTCTTCCTCCTTTTTTACCTTATCAGTTCTCGGCAGGTTATAAAAATTTTCATCCATGGGAGAAAAATATTCAAAAGATACAATGTTATACTTGAGAAACCGGAGAAATGGTGACCTTTTCACCTCCCACCAGCTGTTTCGCCCCTTCGACGATGACTTTATCCCCTGGTTGTAATCCCTGGATAACTTCTGCCAAAGACCCCTCAATTTGGCCGAGGGTGACGTCCCGTTTCACGGCAATACCATTTTCAATGACGAAAACGAACTGATCAGCTGTTCCGATCGTAACGCTGTCGAGTGGCACGAAAAACCTTCCCTGAGCTGTTCCGGTTGTTTTCAAAGGGAGTTGAGCCGTTAAAGTTTGATGGGATCGGAAAAAAATATTGGGAAGATCAAGCGTGACGGAAACTAATTTCGAGGTAGCATCAGCTGTGGGTGAAACACTCTTTATACGGACATTCACCGCTTTTCCTCCAATCCGTATAGCGGCATGTTTTCCTGCATCTAATTTTTCAGCACTTTCGATATCCACCCCGACTTTTAACTCAAAATTTCGATAGCTGCTCATGGAAGTAAGAGAGGTCTGAGGTCCTGCCTGGTCACCCGGTTTAACCAAAATCTCTCCGACCACACCGTCAATCGGGGCTCGAACAAGTAACCCATTGACCTGATTTTTCAAAAGTTCCACGTTCAAACGAGCCACATCGGCTTGGGCCTGGGCTTGCAATAAAGTGGCTTGATTCTTCACGTGAGTGGCGGCAACTCCCTCATTGGCAAGACGGGCAGGATCATTCGTGCCGTCATAAAGTCCTTGTTTGGTCGCTGCGCTCATTTGATTCAGCTGGAGAACCCGTATTTGGTTTTCAGCCTGTTCAAGTTGTGATTGCAGCTGGTTTTCCGTCAGAATACTGGCAGACTCTAAAGTTTTGATTCCGGCTTTCGCTTGATCGAGTTTCGCTTCAAGTTCACCCCGCTGCTTTTCGATCGCAAGAATCGCCTCATCCATCTCTTTTTGAAGAGCCACTTGTTCGGAAGGATCAGTGGAGTTATTAATACGGGCCGTATAAAAATCAAAAATCTGACGTTTCTGATCTTTTAAGCTATCAAGCGCATCTTCCAGAGTAGTTGCCGCCTCGCGGGCATTTCGAAGGTCCCGATTATTTTTTTCCTGCGTCGTTTCATAGGAATCGCTTAAAATAGTGGTGCCTTCCTGAGCTGCGGCAATATTCTGGTTAAATACTTCCATATCCGTATAGGCACCATTCGCCTGATTTTGGGCACTTTGAAGTTGTAAAAGAGCAATATTTTCACTAACCTGATTCCCGGCCGCGGTCATTTCCAGCCCCTTTTCAGCATTTTGGTATTGAAGTGCTGCGATCCGATACTGGATAAGAACCGAATTTTCCGTACCATTCGGCCCGGTTAAAATCATAAGAGGATCACCCCGATGAACCACCTGTCCCTCCTGCACATAAATATCTCCGACATATCCGGGTACTTGAGGAAAAAGTTTAACCTGAGAGGCAGGTTTTACAGTTCCGAGAAGTTCAATATAGTACGGCTCAGAACCCTCTCCAATCGTAACGGCTGAAACAGTTTTCACCTTCTCTGGGGTTTTTGAAGTATCCGCCGTTTCAGATGTGGAAGAAGAGCCATCTTTATTGGCGGTTGATTGAGTTCCACTTTGACATCCTGTCAAAAGCAAACTCATGATAAGACCGGCAACAACTAACTTTTGTATCTTCATACAATATGATAAAAGGCGAATAAAATATCAGATTTCGTGAAATTGTCAATTCCAATTCCAATAAAAAAACTAAAAAAGCGAAGAGATCTTTTCAACAAAAAAACCCTCTGAATTCTCAGAGGGTTTTTAATTTCGAGAGTTACAAGAAACTATTTATACTCAACCTTGGCTCCAGCTGCTTCGAGAGCTTTCTTCATTTTGTCAGCTTCATCTTTAGCAACATTCTCCTTTAATACTTTAGGAGCGCCATCAACGAGAGCTTTGGACTCAGCAAGACCGAGGCCAGTAAGTTCACGAACAACTTTGATAACGTTGATCTTTTGAGCACCAGCATCAGCAAGAACAACATTAACGTTTCCACCACCCTCGTCAGCAGGAGCGGCTCCACCGGCAGCAGGAGCGGCAGCCATCATAACAGGAGCAGCAGCGCTTACTCCGAATTTTTCTTCCATAGCCTTTACGAGGTTAGCGAGGTCGAGAACAGAAAGTTTCTCTACCATTTCAAGGATTTTTTCAGCGTCCTTGCTCAGCTGTACTTGTCCGTCAGACATAGATAATCGATTAAGAATTAAAAAAATACGAATTACAAAGTAGTATTACGCGGTTGCCCCTTTCTTGTCTTTCACGGCATTCAAGGCATATACAAATTTTCGAAGTACGCCCGCCAATGCTCCATGGAAACCGGAAATAGGAGCTTTCATCGTTCCAACCAGTTGACCCAACAATTGTTCTTTTGATGGCAATGTAGCCAATTGAAGCGCTTCAGCTTTTGTTATAAATCTTCCATCAACCAGCCCTCCCAAAATTTTGAATGTATCCTCAGATGTTTTTGAAAACTCATAGAGAGCTTTGACAGGAGCAACAACATCCCCGTAACCAAAAGCAGCTCCAACCGGACCTTCTAATACATTTTTAGGCGCTTCAGGTAAATGGTTGTTTTTAAGAGCAATTTGATAAAGAGTTTTCTTGGAAACAACGTAATCGATACCATCTGTCTTCAATTTTTTTCGAAGTTCCGTTACTTTTTTTACCGTCAATCCACGGTAATCAGCAAAATAAACGGCTTTTGCTTTGCCGAATTTCGTGTCGAGACTCTTCAAGATTTCCGACTTTTTGGCTTTGGTAACAGGCATAATATAAATTAAAAAACTCAATGCGATCAAAGACATTGAGACTTAGAGAGCAAGACCGGAGTCTTGACTTTGCTACCGATAAAACCTGCCGAAGCAAATTTTGTACTTGTAGGCGCACATTCATGCACAGTCTCGGCGGTATTTATAGCTTTTGTAGTCTTACTTGTAATTTTCGGACCAAAAGCGCACCAGCTGTCTTTGACGGCAGTATCGTAAACGAACACCCATAAGAAAGTCAAGAGGTGAGAATTTCACAAAAGGCTGCTACTATTGGCACGAGAATTTTATTTTTTGAAAACTTGATGCCCTCACAATATAAAATAATGTCCGCTATGTGGGTCGTTGCTTTTATATATGTGTTATACCTCAGCCACTATGTAATGGCGGAAATAATTCCCTGGCAGCTTAATCTTACTCTCTGGGTAATAAGCGGTATCATAATGACCCTTTTTTCATATTCCGTCGTCAATGGTTTGGGGAAATATCGTTGGGGAAGGGAAAAAACATTAGAAGAAAGGATGGTAGAACAGGATAAAAATCATCCGGAACTCACATACGTAACAATGTTAATAAGAGGGTGGATACTATTGTGTGCTATCGGATTGACTATGGGTGGTATAATTTTTATGGGAATGGGAGTTCACGATTTTGTTAGTGGGCCGAAATATTATGAAGGCCATTGCGTGATCAACCATCAGCCAAAGCAGGGGAAATACTCGGAATATTATAAAATTGAACTAAGTGATCAGGATTTTTCAAAAATTCCTTATCATCTCTATGACATAAAGGAGAAATATGGACAAATTCTTATTGATTCTTCTAAGATTGGAATTATGGAATGTAAGTACCCGGTGAAACTTCACTATCTTCCCTATACGGTTGGAATTATAGATATAACTATCGATAACTCTTCCATTGTCGCTAAATAAAATCATGAAAAGTAATATTTTGACTCTCCTCACTGAGTTTTTACAGGAAGCAAAAAAGCTCAGTAAAAAGCCCCTCGTGGCACTTATTGGCCCAACCGCCTCCGGCAAAACGGCCCTGAGCCTGATGATCGCTGAAAAATTTAATGGGGAAGTCATTTCGGCAGATTCAAGGCAGGTGTACAAATATATGGATATAGGAACGGAAAAAATCCTGCCGTCACACATGAAAGGAATTCCGCACCATTTGTTAGATGTCGTTGAGCCACCAGAAGAGTTCAATCTTTCAGACTACAAACGCCTGGCTACGATAGCTATCACTGACATTCTCAAAAGAGGAAAACTTCCCATATTATGCGGAGGAACAGGACTTTACATAAATGCCGTCATTCAAAATTATGAAATACCGAAAGTGCCTCCGAATCCCAAACTTCGGGAAGAACTCGAAAAATTTGCACGGACCCAAGGGGCCACCGCTCTCCATGAACTGTTACAGAAAAAAGATCATGCCTCGGCAAGCCATATTCACCCCAATAATGTTCGCTACGTTATTCGAGCTTTAGAAATTCTTGAAGCAGGCAAAAAAAAGGAGCCGCAAAAAGGAGAGTCGTTATATCATGTTTTTTCCGCCGGGATCAATTGGCCACGGGAAAAGCTCTATGAACGTATTAATAAAAGGGTTGAAGATCAGCTCAAGCGTGGCCTTTTGGATGAAATAAAATTCCTTCTGGATAAAGGATATGATGAAAAATTGCCCTCCATGAGTTCACTCGGTTACTTGGAAATGATCCCTTACATAAAGGGAAAAATTACATTAGAAGAGGCAATGCGGGCCATTCAGCAAAATACACGCCATTACGCGAAACGCCAGATAACCTGGTTTCGAAAGTATAAGGAAGCTCATTGGCTTGAACCAAAAGATATGGAGGAACTGGTGAAATTGACGGAAAAAATATCGGGTTGAAGTAATGGTCACGGTTTTTGAGAAATATTTCACAATACCTCGCTAAACTTTTACAATATGATAAAGTTTGCTACTTTCCCGATCTCCGTTCATAATCAGCACCATGACTATTCTCAATAAAACTTGGAAGGTAAAAAATAACGAACCGGGAAAAAATGCCGTCCAAAAATTGCTCGAAAATCGAAACCTGCATGACCCGAAGGATGTAAAATCGTATCTTGAAACAAATTATAAAAAGGGACTTCATAACCCCTTTTTGATGAAAGATATGGAAAAAGCTGTAGCCCGGATAAAAAAAGCGATTGAAGAAAACGAACGCATCATGATTTTTGGCGATTACGACGTGGATGGAATCAGCGGAACGGCAATCCTGGTCCACACTCTTAAACGGCTTGGCGCGAGAGTGTCATATCGATTGCCCCACCGTGTCGAAGATGGTTATGGGTTAAGCATGAAATTTATCGACGACTTTATAAAACTTGGCGTGAAACTCGCTATCACGGTCGATTGCGGCATTTCATGTAAAGAGCAAATCATAAAAGCGAAAGACAATCATATCGACGTCATTATCACCGATCATCACACTATCCCTGCTGCTTTCCCTCACGAAGCCTATGCTATTTTGCATCCGCTTCAACCCGGATGCGAGTATCCATTCAAAGGTCTTACGGGAGCCGGCGTCGCCTACAAACTGGCATCCGCTCTTTTGACCGATGCCTTGGCGAATGAAGAGAGAGAAAATTATCTTTTCAGTTTGCTGGATTTGGCGAGTCTCGGAACAGTTGCTGATCTTGGACCCTTGCAAAATGAAAATCGCGTCATTGTAAAATATGGCCTTGAGGCGTTACAGAAAACAAAATGGTTTGGACTTCATTATTTGAAAAAGTATTCAGGCATTGAAGATAATGTAAAACTTGATGTGAGTGTTATCGGTTATCGCATTGGCCCCCGCATTAATGCCGCCGGCCGTATCGACCACCCTTATTATGCACTTCAACTATTGCTCCATGATAAAGAGGATGAAAAGTTGAAACTGCTCGCGGACCATCTTGAACACCTTAATCAAAAACGGCAACAAATGGTGATAACCGCATTAAAAGAGCTGGAGGATGATCATTTACCCCAACAAAAAGATCAAAAAGTTTTGGTGGCCTGGAGTGCCAATTGGCACGTTGGCATTTTAGGCCTGCTGGCGAGCAGGGCCGTGGAACGCCATAGCCGTCCATGTATTGCACTGCAAGATTTCGGAACTCATTTAGTCGCTTCAGCCCGGAGTCCGGAAAGTTTTAACATGGTACAAGCATTGACGCATCACCAGGATTTTCTCGATCATTTTGGAGGCCATGCTCAAGCGGCCGGATTCAATATAAAAAAAGAGAAACTTGCCGGATTTATCGATTCCTTGAATAGCTACGCATCGACCTATGCTATTCCCACCGAGAGTAATCTCACTGTTGACTGTGAACTTTTACCGGACGAAATAAATCCTTACCTTATGGGGTTCTTGGAACAAATGCAGCCGTATGGCTTGGGAAATGAACAGCCGCTATTCCTTATGAAAAATGTTCGGCCTGAGTACGTAAAAAAGGTCGGTAAAGAAAAAAGCCATCTTCATTTCTATGCCCAATTCATGCACGAAGGTAAAACACAAAATAAGGGTATCCCCGTCATTGCTTTCAAATTCGGGGAACAGGAAAAAAAGCTCCAGCAGGCCAGAAGTATCGATCTCGCGTGCCATCTTTCGGAAAATGAATGGCAGGGAAAACGGACCGTTCAGTTACAGGCGATAGATATCAATGAGAATTGAGCGCCGTCAGTATGAGCATGGCTGCCTCCCCCCTTCGTAAATCATTTAAAGGGCCGCATAAGCCCAGCTGATTTCCTTTCGAATCTTTATAACCATGAATTAAACCGTTGGTTAAAGCAAAGTTAAAAAAAGGAGCTTCCCATCTGCTTTGATCAATATCTGAGCAGGTAGTGGAAAGAGAGGACTTTCGAATTTCATCCAAAGTATAAGATGAAAGCAAAAGAATTTTCAAAGCTTCACCCCGGCTGATTTTTTTATGTGGTTTAAAAGTACCATCCAGATATCCTTCGACGATGGTTCCTTTTGCCTTTGCGATATAAGGAGCGCTCCAGTCATCCGTTTCAACATCACTAAAAGGCTTAACGTCGGGATGGGAAAGTTCTCCATAGCGACATCTCATGATCATCACCAAAAACTCCCCCCGTGTAATATCATTATCAGGTTTAAACAAATAGTTGGAAGGATTTTTATAACCCGATACGTTACAAAGAGTGTGAATTTTTTCAATGGCTTCCCGTGCCCAATGGTTTTCAGAATCAGCAAAAAAGGGGATCCCCGCCTCTTTCGACAAAGCCAATCGCGATGGTCCCGCGGCAATAAAAGAGGGAGAGGGGTGAGGAGAGGAATGCACATACGTTCCTAAAAAAACGCCGCTCCCGCCTTTTTGAGCAGAAGAGTTATCCTGGGGAGAGGAAATATTTTCCGAAGAGTTTGGAATAAATTCATAAGCTCCGATATCAGGATTTTTTCCTTCCGCTCGATGAACTCCTCGTTGATCCAAAAGAACATTTTCATCGACGAGTCCTCCATCAATAGCGGGACTGGTAGGAAGAAGGGCATGAGTCATGGTTTTTCCGGGTACATTCAAGGCTAAGGGAGCCAGATCCGGATCTCGATGAATAATATCTTTTTGAGGATCGATGCCGGTACATTTATCACTATTTTTGATAAGGTTGCCTCCATAAGAAAAAATATCGGCAAAACAGTCATCCTCGATAGGGTTTTGTCCTCCTTTAGTATTACCGGCAATAATACTGTTCTTGATAGTAGGCGGTTCAAGAAGACACCCCGGGCACATTGAAGCATACTCATGAAAAAGCCCGCTGCCGAAGCTTTCGGGAGTTTGATCATTTATATTCGAGCTATTCCCGTAAATGGTAACATGATTGAGTTCAAGTTTACTTTTATCATTGGCGCCAAAATAAATACCTGCCGTCCATGAATCAGCTCGATTATGACTGATAGTACTATTAACAATCGATAGAAGATCGGCATAATTTAAAATAGCCGTAGCGCCTGATCCTGAATTATTACTGATCGTAGAATTGGTAATATATACTTTTCCATAATTGGCATATATTCCGGCTCCAAATCCGGCGATATTATTGTCGATAGTGGTTTGATCAATAGTTAAAATACCATATCCATCCGACACAATAGCACCTCCGCCACCGCTCAGATCAGTAAAATTTTCACTCAACACAGTCGATAAAACGCTAACACGAGAAATATCTGAAGAAAAATATGATAATCCGGCACCAAACTTCGCATTATTATGTTGAAAAAGTGAGGCTTCAATCTTTATGCTCTGGCCATTATCATACATTCCACCACCGACGACAGCATGGTTATTGGTAAAAGAAACCTCTTTAAAATCTCCTCCGTCATCAGCTGCTGACGTTAAATAAATTCCTCCTCCATGGTTCACGGCACTATTCAAGTCGAAGATGACATGATCGAACTGGAGTGGAGTATTTTCCGTAAATACAGCTCCTCCATCTTTGGTCGCATGGTTATCGGTAAACTTTACATCTTTTAAGGAAAGAAGAAGTCCATTAGTAATTTTTAAAGCACCGCCTTCGGTTCCTCCAAACCTTTTAATATGCAGGCCGGATACGGTAAGGGTTTTTTTATCGGAAGAATTCATTGAAATTAACCTTCGGGAATGATCCATGCCATCCAGAATAATTCGATCACTTCCAGGGCCGAGAATCTTAAGATTTTGAGTTATTAAAAAACCATCAACAGATGTTACACTAAAAGAAATAGTTCCCATTAATTCTGGTGAAAAAACGATAGTATCATCACCAAAATCAGAACCAGTACAATTATCGATCGAAGAGTTACTCTCAGTGGCAGTAAGGGCTTCGGCAAAAGAGCAATCATGGTCTTGATTCACCTCGTCATCCAGCGTATTAACGGTAATAATGGCCGCAAAACAAAAACTGGGAACAAAAAGCAGAACCCCAAAGAGAAAAATAAAAAATTTTTTCATCAACTATGCAACAATACAAAAACACAATATGTCTAAGTTATAGAACATTAAACGAAAATGGGTCAATATCCAGTATTAACCTTGCGTTGACAAAGAACGTTTGATACCTTGTCACCTCCTTTGCATAACATTAAATTTGACTAAAATTTAAAAATATATCATAATATAAAGATGGAAAAAATAAGAAAACAAATTGTTCAGCTCATAAAGCATAGCGAAAATATCCTTTTAATGCCTTCAGCCCCGGTTGATGGTGATTCACTCGGCAGTTCACTCGCATTATACCTTGCGTTGAAAAAACTTGGGAAAAACGTGACAGTGGTATGTGCCGATCCTGTGCCGGATGCTTTTCAGTTTCTTCCCACCATCAATGTTATAAGCCATGAATTTAGTCCCACACCCGACTTTATAGTGACCTTGGACTGTGAAAAAGCCAAACTTAAAACGATTCAAACAAAACTCGAGCAAAATAAAGTAAACATTATTATAACCGCCAAAAAAGGAGAATTTTCCTCCCAGGACGTTTCATTTGATCATGGACCAAGCAAGTATGATCTCATCATAAGTGTCGACACGGGAGATTTACAGCAGCTAGGGCGCTTCTACGAAGACAATCCTCAACTTTTCACCACCATCCCTCTTATAAATATCGACCATCACGCTTCAAATGAGCATTTTGGAAAAGTGAATTATGTCGATGTCATGGCTTCGGCAACAACTGAAATCCTTATCCCTCTCATGCATGACCTTGAACAGGAATATGATAAAAAGCTCATGGATGAAGATATTGCCACACTTTTATTGGCTGGAATCATCACCGACACCGGAAGTTTTCAAAATGCCAATACGACACCTCGCTCATTCGCTTCAGCGGCACAGCTCATCAAACATGGAGCACGGCAGCAGGAAATAATTCATCATGTCTTTAAAACGAAACAGCTTTCGACGCTCAGATTATGGGGAAGAATCCTTTCAAAAATAAAAGTGGATATTGAAAATAAAATAGTGTGGTCCACCATAACCCGTAAAGATTTTTCAGATACGGGAAGCCGGGAAGATGAAACAGGAGGCATCATTGATGAACTGATGAGTAATGCCCCGGGAATGGAAGTTATCCTGCTTCTCAAAGACAAAGGAAATAATGTGGTAAGCGGAAGCCTTCGAACTGTAACCGAAGTGATAGATGCCAGCCAAATAGCGGAAATGTTTGGAGGAGGAGGGCATGTCCAGGCCGCAGGATTTAAAATCCAATCGAGTGATTTTGCAACGACTGAAAGTATGGTACTAGAAAAAATACGAACGTTCCAAAAAAATCGACTCGGCCAACACTTGGTAGCGGGAGCAGATATAACGTTACAATCGGCCCTCATGACTTCGATAGCATCCGATAAACCTCAAATTACCAAGGAAACAAAACTTCCGGAAAACCCAAGTGTTCAACGCGAAACTGAAAAGAAAGAAAAACCTCATGTAGATCGGGAAACCAAAGTTTCCGTCAAAGAAGAGAAAATTGAACGCGAAATAGCATCCGACAATAACAGCGAAACCCACTTCACCGACATGATTATAAAAAAAGCTTCAACGCAAACTGAACCCATTGAACTCGAACCAGAAATGGTCTACAAATTCGAAGAATAAATAAGGAACTTTTGTAAATAGTCGCCTTGACATAAGCTTAAAAAGCTATTAAAATAAAAAATCTTTCAAGGAGCAAGTGTAGAATTGTAGCTTATGTCGAAAAAAAACTCTCTCTTCGTAATGGCGGCATTAATAGGAGCAGCCGCTTGTTCAAGTCCGCAAGTAAACCCTAAAACTCAAATAACCGGAGCGGAACAAGGAGAAAATCAGATAACAGAAACAAGAGAAGAGGTACGCGAGATATTTTATTTAAGCTCGATCGACGCCACACTATCCTGTGAAACTATACGAAATCCTGAAGAAACACCCTATAATATAGATTTTTATTGCCCGCCTGAGAAAAAAGATGAAGAAAAAGTGGAAATCCCTTCTTTCTTGGCAGAGCAAACGGATGAAGTGAGGAAAATAATAAAAGAAGCACTGGACTGCGCCTTCATAGGATTGCCGGTTGAGTTTACTTTTCAAGTGCCGGAAGGCCCGCATAATACTATACGGTTCGGTGGCAGGGGACGCCCTAATATAGGGGGAAGAGGAAATATTGGTACGGATAACAACAGAAATCAAAAACAGGCATGGGTGACGACGAGCAATCCCGATGGGCTGACGTATAATGTACTGAATATACTGCAAATAGCTATTCACGAAGTAGGTCACAATTTGGGGTTGGACCACACTCCGCCGACAGAACCGATTGATATTATGACCCAAGGTAAATCCGAGACGACATGGAACTTTAATATGAAAAATTCTGAATCACTTGTCCGTTACACAGTAATTTCACCGCATCCATCAGAAAAAGACTTTCACTATCTTTTAAATTTGGCAAGTATTCCGCTGAGATGTAAAAGATACTTTACCGCTCTAAGCGTAAACCCCTGGAGAGGATATAAAAAACAAGGAATAGAAAGAAAAAATTCCGTGGCAAAAGCGGTAGTAAATCCGGCTTATTGAACAAAGATGTAAAAAAAGAGAAATATTTCTTTACTCTTTTTTGAGAGTATTCAGCACCTCATCCGAAAAAACAAAATTGCCGTAGACCGTCGTCACATCTTCCTCTTCTTCAATAGCCTCAATTAACGATAAAAGTTTATTAGCCATCTCATCCTCATCGACATGAATTTCAGTGTGAGGCACATAGGTTAGTTTTGCCGATCGAGTCGGCACCCCTTTTTGCTCAAGAGCAGTTTTTACTTTCATCATATCCACTACTTCAGTATAAATCTCGACAATCCCATCATTTTCACGGACGTCTTCAGCTCCAGCATCGATAGCCGATAATTCAATATCTTCAGCTTTCTGACCATGAAGTTCCACTTCTATAATACCCCTTTTTTTAAAAAGATAGCCGACAGAACCGGCAGCCCCTAAATGGCCTCCATTCTTGCTCATGATAAGCTTAACATTGGAAAAAGTCCGGTTTTTGTTATCCGTTAAAGTTTCAATAAACAAGGCAACACCTCCCGGGCCAAAACCTTCGTACATCACTTCTTCGATAATGGCGGCATCTTTTGATTCACCGGTGCCTTTTTTGATTGCGCGCTCGATATTATCCATGGGCATATTTTCAGCTCTGGCATTATCAATAGCTAACCGAAGCGATGGATTCATATCGGGATCTCCGCTACCGCCAACACGCGCAGCAACCGTGATAAGTTTGGCATGTTTCGTAAAGATTTTTCCTTTTTTAGCATCCTCAGCAGCTTTCTTATGCTTGATGGAATGCCATTTTGAATGTCCGGACATAAAGAAAAACGTTAAATGTTAGGCCGCATCGATAACCGCTTGAGCTACAACATCGGCAACCCCTTCTTCAAAAACCCCTGGAATAATATGATCAGAAGCAGGGGAGGGAACAAGTTTTGCAAGGGCTTCAGCAGCTGCTAGTTTCATTTTTTCAGTAATCTGCTTGGCACGAATGGAAAGTACTCCTTTGAAAATTCCAGGAAACGCTAACACATTATTAATTTGATTAGGGAAATCGGAGCGACCCGTCCCGATAATAAAAGCACCGCCGGCTTTCGCCTCCTCAGGCATAATTTCTGGAGTAGGATTGGCCATAGCGAAAACGATGGCATTTGAAGCCATATTTTTTATCATGTCGGTGGTGACCAGCTGAGGTCCTGAAACGCCTATAAACGCATTGGCGCCTCTCAAAACTTCCGCGAGACTTCCGTGCTCCTGGAAAGGATTCGTTATGTCTGCCAATTGCTTCTTAATAAGCAAATTTTGCAAATCTGCGCGATGACTATGCAAAGCCCCGTTTCGATCACACAAGATAACATTTTTTAATCCGTACAACATGAGAAGCTTCGAAATGGCAACCCCAGCTGCTCCTGCCCCCAAAATAACAACTTTCGCTTCTGACCATTTCAAATTTGCAACTGTAAAGGCATTGATAAGGCCGGCGAGCACAACAATAGCCGTACCATGCTGATCATCGTGAAAAACGGGAATATTCAATTCCTTTTTTAATTGTTCTTCAATAATAAAACAGTTGGGAGCGGCGATATCCTCCAGGTTTATTCCTCCGAAAACGGGAGCGATATTTTTAACGACCTGAATAAACTCTTGGGGATTTTGAGTTTTAACGCAAATTGGAAAAGCATCGACGCCGGCAAACTGTTTAAAGAGAGCGCATTTCCCTTCCATCACTGGAAGACCTGCCTCTGCTCCTATATTTCCAAGCCCCAGAACAGCCGATCCGTCAGTAATAACCCCAACGGTGTGGGATTTTATGGTGTAGCGGTAAATATCTTCCGGTTTTGCCGCAATCTTTCGACACGGCTCAGCAACGCCGGGGGTATAGGCTAAAGATAAATCTTTTCGATTCAAAAGCGGGATGGTGGAAGTAACAGAAAGCTTTCCTTTATTGGCTTCATGAAGTAAAAGTGACTCCTCAAAAACAGTTCCGGAAGATGGTATCATATCGTTCGTCATCAGAATTAAGCAATTATTGTTGTGGTTGAAGGGTATAGGTCCCCTCGTCACGTTCCGTTATAGCCTGGGGGGCATCACTCTCAGCGGCAGTTTTTTTATTTTCCAGGTTTTCCAGTGGAGATGTGGTAGGGCCATTAACAGAAGGGGGAGCATCAGGGCCGTTACTTGAGGGAGTTGGAAGAACCACCGAATCGGTTTTCTGAATGGTATTGGATTGACACCCTGCCAATATAAGAAGAAGGAGAAACAGGCTCAAAAAAGTAAATTTTTTCATAGATGGCGATTTGAAAGTGACGACTTTATAAAATCATATTTTATTTAAAAAAACAACGAAGCACGCATTTTTAATTTCCAAATAATGGGAAGTCGCTTCCATAGTGGCCTTCATAAAAATAAAAAAGAGTCCTTCCCTTAAAAGGAGGACTCTTTTTTATTTCGGTGTACTAGGGTAACCCTCTCAAAAAAGAAATTAGAGAGCTACGTTCTCAGATTGAGTCATAGTAACAGCTGTTGTTCCAGCTTTTACTGGGTTTTCAGCACATGCAAGAACAAGCATCATCTTGCCACTTTCGAAAGTTTGTGTCCAAGCTCCGCCAGCAACGATTGGGCTAGCAGTCATAGAACTTGCCTTCCAACCAGCATCAGTAACCATTTTAGCTTGAGCTTCGCAAGCTTCGTTTACTCCAACGCTTGCAGTATAAGTTGTAACTTTGCTTCCGCCAGCTTCAACATTGTTGAGGTCAGCTGCATCGCTAGGAGTAGCAACAGCCTTAACTTCAGCAGTTTCGCTTCCGCCGTTTTCAGTTGTTGTACCACCATTCTCAGTTGTTCCGCCGTTTTCAGTTGTTGTACCACCATTTTCAGTTGTTCCACCGTTGTCAGCTGGTGTAGCTGTGTTTTGACAACCAGCAATGATAAGAGCAGCAACTGCCAAGAAAGATACTGCTGTAAGGCGTAAACTTTTTGCCTTCATAGAAAAAAAGGTTAAAAAAATAAAAAGGTAATTCGCTGTAATTTTATTGATTCATGAAAAAAAATCAAGAGGTGGGAGTGCATCACTCAATAATTTGTTGTTCTATCAATGTAAAATCAATATTTATACTCACCTTTAAAAGTTTAAAAGTTTAAACTAAAGGAGGGATAACACCATCTACTTAACCTCTTCATTTCTCATGTTAAAATACAATATTCTTATAGCCGTCATGCTGCTGCTACTCTTCCTTTCTGGATGTGGGCAGAAAGCTCCAGTAAAAAAGCAGACAGAAGAACAAACCTCTAAAGCAACCATTACCATTGAGCCACCTCGCCAATAACCATTGGCTTTAAAACAGCCTTCGGCAGGCTCATTAAAAACGGCTACTCTTTTTTTCTTTAACACCTAAAAGCGTTTTCGAATCCCGTTCATATTTAAGGGTGACATCAAATACCTTGCTGTAATAGTAATCTATAGGTCCGGTGCCGATACCGATAGTATCCGTTTCAAAAAGAACCAGATCGGAAAACTTTTGAAGAGCCTCATCCCCTTTACCTTTCACAAGAATAATTTTACGTACATTGGTAAGCAATTCTTCCGCTTGAGTATTATCAATATCTGTTGTGTTTTCAGTATAACGAATGCTTCCCACAATATAAC
Source organism: uncultured Candidatus Peribacteria bacterium (assembly GCA_964435355.1). Taxonomy (GTDB): domain Bacteria; phylum Patescibacteriota; class Gracilibacteria; order UBA1369; family UBA1369; genus CAYSYL01. Next base: position 18,999 of record CAYSYL010000017.1, read on the forward strand.
GGACATACAGTTGAAGTTGTTGTTTATTAGATCCACTCCCCACCTGTGAATAGGCGGCAAGAATATATTTATTTGGTAATTCCAAATAATAATCGGTAATACCTTCAGACGTTAATTCAACACTATAAAAAGGATACCCGTTAAGCGTCAGTTTTTGCTGCTTTGCTTCATTATCATATTGAAATTGATGAACGTAATTTTCGACCGAAAGACCATTTTTGTTTTCATCAACAGCGATGACCACAAAGGCGCTGTTGGGAAAAGTCCTTGCAAAGCTGAGTTGATGGTTGGCGTTATCCTGCTTCCAAAAAATTACTTGCTGGTTATCTCCCAGTTTTTGCCAGGTGGGTGGTTGTTTGACGGTATAATGCAAAGAAGGATGCTGAAAAACAGGCCATGACAAACTGAGAGGAAAAGTCTCCACATGCTGCTCTTTAACATAATGGGCACGGTACAAAATTTCAGAAAATTCACCACGGGTTATATCTCTATTGGGACGAAAAGTTCCATCATCAAAACTCTCAATAAATTGCTTTAGCTTCCCATACTCGATAAACGGCGCATACCAGTCGGAAGGTGCCACATCTTGATAGGGAGAGGAGGACACCTTCTCCGGCAAACTGCTGTCGAAAGAGACTAAAATAATCTTTAATGCTTCAGCGGCCGTAATATTATTAGCCGGCTTGAAAGATCCGTCTTCATACCCTTTAATGATTTTTTTATTAAAGGCCTTTCGTACATAATCATAAAACCAGTCCGACTCTTTAACATCAGGGAAACTGATACTTTCAGAATTCTCCGCTTTTGTATCGGCAGCAGTCATCACGAGCTTAAGAGCTTCGGCGCGATTGATGGATTTATCCGCTTGAAATGTTCCGTCTGGATAGCCGGAAACCATATTTTTTTCTTTCAGATATTCAATAGCGGTAAAATGGGCATTACTTTGGAGAACATCCGAAAAACTAGGTGCCGCAAAGGAGAAGTGGGGAACGAGAAAAAGCACGGCGCCAGCCAGAAAGAGTGAAATTCTTTGTAATCTTTGCTTCACAAGTAAGAGATAAAAGAAATAGTTCCGATAAGATTACGTCGGACTATACGTGTCTAAATTCTCTTCTCCGATGCGTTTGATCACCTCTTCAACGACGGTATCAAAAGGAACGCTTTTTTGAGTTCCAACCGACATGTCCCGGATAATAGCCGTTCCTTCGCGAACTTCTGTAAGGCCGATAATAACCGTATAGGGAACTTTGAACTTATCAGCCAGCCGAAGTTGTACTTTAATAG
>CAYSYL010000018.1:0-19683 GCA_964435355.1 uncultured Candidatus Peribacteria bacterium
GATGCTGAGTTCCATTCGGTTCTTGTCCATTTATAAGAGCCTGAATGGCGTTTTCTAATGCATGATCCTGCACTTTTTCAGGTTCTTTCCAATTGTCATCGATTCTTCCGTGATAGGAAAGTGCTCTTTTTTCATTATAAACATAAATATCCGGTGTGCATTTTGCTTCGTATTTCTTCGCTACTTCCTGAGTTGGATCTTGCAGGTAAGGAAATGCCATTTTAAACTTTTCCGCATACTCTTTCATTTTTTCGAATGTTTCTTCCGGGTAGTCAGGATTAAGGTTTGGGTTGATGCCTATTAACTGAACTCCAGCACTTTCATATTTTTTTTGAATATGGTTGAGTCGTTCCCATACCGCCTGCACGTACGGGCAGTGATTGCACATGAAAATTACTACTACTATTTTTTTCTTTTCAAAATCGCTTAAAGAATGAATTTGTTCATCTATTCCCTGTAACGAAAAATCATAAGCGGGGGTTCCAAGTTTTAAGGCAAGCGATTCTAAAAGTACCATAGTTTTCTCTGTTACATAGTGAGTGAAGTTATGATAGCATATCGCTGTTTTTGGTAAAGTTTCTATGATTGAATGGTTTAACCCCATTATGTTTGAAATTCCGGCAATCGGTTCTTTTGGACCGATTAAAGCCTATTGGTATGGCTTTATGTATGCCTTATCTTTTCTCATTGGTTATTTTTACCTTTCATATTCTAAAAGGACGAAGCGATTGGGATTTACCCTTGTTCAACGAGATAATCTTGTTTTATTTTTGATGTTGGGAATTATTCTGGGGGGGAGAATTGGCTATATCATCCTTTATAATTTTTCTTATTATTCACAGAATTTTTGGGAGATTTTTGCGGTCTGGAAAGGAGGAATGTCTTTTCATGGAGGGCTTATCGGTTCCGGAATTGCTATATTTGTTTATGGTAAAAAATATACATTTAAATTCTTAGATATTGGCGATATTGTCACTTCAATTGCTCCGATTGGTCTTTTCTTTGCTAAAATCGGTAATTTTATTAATGGGGAGCTCTATGGACGGGTTGCAAATTCCATATGTCTTCATTTTCCCCGTGATCCTGGAAACTGCCGATATCCCTCGCAGCTTCTCGAAGCTTTTTTGGAAGGTATACTCCTCTTTTTTCTACTATGGCTTATCGATAAAAAATATCCTCACACTGGTTTTACTACGGCTTTTTTCCTTATCTTTTACGGCATCTTCAGAATTTTTATTGAATTCTTTAGAGAACCGGACCCGCAACTTGGATTTTTGTTCGGATTTGTAACAATGGGACAAATTCTTTCTACCCTGATGCTTGTTGCTGGTATTATTCTTTTTTTCTCACTTCAAAAGAAAAGATCTGCTTCTTAAATTTTCATATGCCACTTTTTACTAAAAAAGAGTTAAATCCTAAACTCCTCAATGATCGCCTGGCAAAGATCAAAGGTTATAAAGCAAGAATGGATTTACAGCGTACGTTATCCGATCGAATGGCCGATTCATTAACCGATATTTTTGGTACGACCTGGTTTTTTGCCATAAATGCCATATGGTTTTTTTCCTGGATTATTCTCAATCTTCCATTATTACCCGGGGTTAAGCCTTTCGATCCGTATCCTTTCGGTTTTCTTACGATGGTGGTTTCTCTTGAAGCCATTTTCCTTTCCATTATTGTCCTGATCAGCCAAAAACGGGCGGCAGATATTGAAGATTTGCGTGAAGAAATAGATTTGCAGTTGAATGTTAAGGCGGAGCAGGAAATTACCAAAATTTTAAATATTTTGGATGAAATTCACGATCATATGGGACTTCCTTCAGAAGATGACGAAGAACTCGCTCGTATGAAGAAACCCACGGATTTGGGAGAAATCGAGGCCCAGCTTCGAAATGAACGTCATTAAGGATTGTATATGTCACGAGGTTTCTGGGGAAGTCTGCCCTGGCCCATTATTGGACTGGCACCTATGGACGGTGTCACTGACGCCGCTTTCCGTTATGTCATTGCCCATTATAGCAAGCCCGATATCATTATCACCGAGTTTACTTCCGTTGAAGGTATTTGTGCCGGTGCGGTGAGAACATTGGTAGCTTTTTTATATGATGAATCGGAAAGACCCGTTGTGGCTCAAGTTTTTGGTTCTACTCCCGAAGCTTTTTATAAATCTGCCTTCGTCGTTGCAGAGTTAGGATTTGATGGTATCGATATCAATATGGGTTGCCCGGCCACCAATGTTGCTTCAAAAGGTTCAGGGGCTGGATTGATACAAACACCCCGCTTGGCCCAAGAAATTATCAGACAGACAAAGAAGGCTTGTCAGGATTGGCATGACGGAAAAAAAATTGAAACCGTTGGACTTCCTGAAACGATAGTTGAGTATATTCATAAGAATCGACGTTCACATTCGCAGCGTCCGCTCTTGCCGGTGTCAGTTAAAACGCGGATTGGATACCATACTCCTATTGTGGAGGAATGGATGAAATACCTTTTAGAAGTTGAACCCGTTAACATAACTCTTCATGGAAGAACTCTCAAACAAATGTATACGGGAAACGCGGATTGGGAGGCTATTGCTAGAGCTGCTGCTTTGGTTCATCAAACTTCTACGACTATTATAGGAAATGGTGATGTAAAAACTGTTGCTGAGGCACATGAAAAAATACGACAGTTCGATGTCGACGGGGTTTTTATCGGTCGAGCGAGTTTTGGGAACCCCTGGCTTTTCAAGGGTATAAATGTTTCTTCTGAAGAACGACTTCGGGTGGCACTTTTTCACGCCCAGTATTATGAAAAGATTTTTGGCAATCGGCTGTTTTTACCTATGCGCAAACATTTAGCCTGGTATTGTCGCGGTTTCCCAAATGCTTCCGAGGTTCGCCAGAAATTGATGATGGCACAAAGTGCCCAAGATGTGAAAATGATTATTGACGAAGTTTTACCCAACTTTTGTAATGGTTTAGAAAGGTCCCTTGTGTGATTTTTAACATCAATTGTCTTTTTATTTAGCGCTTTTTTATGATATAATTTCCAAGCTATATATTATTCGTTTCATTTATGTCTGAAAAAAATAACAGCCAACTTGGCCTTATACTTGCCATTATTTTTGCTTCAAGTGTTATATCCGGATCTCTCGTCTTTTTCGGAATGCGTTTTCAAGCCCAATCTTCAAGTAGTGGCCAAGTTACCGTTGATATGATAGAAGAAGCCCTTCAAAATTTTCAGACAAAGTACCAACAAAAACAGGCTCAAGCTCAACAGCAACAGCAGGCTGATCAACAAAAAAAAGCAGCGGAAATGGCAAAAAATGTAAAACCGGTATCTGAGGAGGATCATGTTCGTGGCAAAGCTGATGCTGAAATTTCGTTGATTGAGTATTCAGACTTGGAATGTCCTTTCTGTCAGCGTTTTCATCCTACGGCTCAAGAACTTTTGGCCAATAACGAAGGTAAAGTGAATTGGGTTTTTCGCCATTTCCCCCTCTCGATTCATGACCCTAAAGCTACCGAAGAAGCTATCGCTTCCGAGTGCGTAGCGGAGATGAAAGGTAATGATGCTTTTTGGAAGTTTATTGATGGCGTCTATGAAAATAGTCAACTCAATGGGAAAGGACTCTCGAATGAGGAATATGGAAAACTTTTGACGAGTATTGGTATTTCTCAAACAGCTCTTGATAACTGTGTTGCCAGTGGACAGTATGACCAGAAAATAAAGAAGAGTATTGAAGAAGGAGTGGGTATTGGCATTGAAGGTACTCCTGGATCAGTACTTATAAATCATAAGACGGGTAAGGTTTTCTTTATTCCTGGCGCTCAAGATACTCAGGTTTTTCAACAAGCTATTGATGAGCTTTTGAAATCATAATTTTGAAAAGGAGGTGTCTTCCGAACGGACCACTTTTTCTTATCGTTTTTATGAAAAGCTTACTACCACCCGTATTGACGGTTTTGAAAAAGCCGACGTCAAGTCTCATCTTCTTAGGAACAGCTTTTCTTATTTTCGATTTTCAGTATTACTTAATGGCAACTTTACCCGGGAGCCGAGATTCCATGTGTGTTGTTGGTATTAATTTTACTGTGGAAAATATTTTTTTTAGCCTTTTAACGAGCCTGATGGTCGCACTTCTTTTTGTTAATATGGCTTCTTTTGTTTCTTTCAACATGCAGCTCCGAAAACTTCCGGTAGTGTCCTTATCAGGAGTTGCTTTTGGAGTTGGGACATTGACCGTTTTTTGTCCTTTATGTGCTTTACCGATTATTTCTATTTTTGGCTTGTCCTTAGTACTTGAAATGTTTAATACTTTTAACGTTATATTTAAAATCGGAAGTCTTACGGCTTTATTGGTGGCACTTTTTTTATTGAATAGGCAACTTGTCAAAGGTTGCGCCTTTAAATATGACAGTTGGCGGCACCTTTTTTCATAAGATATTTTTGGTGGTATTCCTCTGCAGGATAAAACTTAGTCGCCGGAACTATTTCTGTTACTATGGGAGTATTATATCTTCCCGATTGTTGTCGCTCATTTTTTGACGCTTCGGCTGCATTTTTTTGTAATTCATTATGGTAAAATATGACAGAACGGTATTGAGTTCCAATATCTGGCCCCTGACGGTTTCTGGTTGTCGGATTGTGAGAATCCCAAAAAATTTTCAAAAGTTCCCCGTAGGTTATTTCCTCAGGATTGTATTTTATCTGTACCGTTTCTGCATGCCCGGTTGTGCCGTAACAGACCCTTTCGTAGGTGGGATTTTTAATGCTTCCTCCGCAGTATCCTACCATAGTTGAAAGGACACCTTTTAACGTACGAAATGTTTCTTCTACTCCCCAAAAGCATCCGGCACCAAAAGTGGCAATTTCCTGGTTTTCTTCATTTTCAGCCATGAAAAGGGAATAATTTATTATTCCATATATTTCATATATTCAACTCTTTTTCTGAGAAATCAATATTTATGTATGGAAAAATTATGCATCTTAAGGTATTATCCCCCAGCTAAAAAAATTATTTTTTAATATTTTCATCGCATGAATAAGCATTTTTTAACGGGAGTATTGGCTATGTTTTTACTCGCTGGTTGTAGTTCAACCGCCAAAGTGGAAACTTCAGAAACTTCAAACGATACTTCGGAGGCAAAGGCAGAATATTCTCTTTCCGATATTGAAGCTCATGCGACAAAAACTGATTGCTGGATGGCTATTGAAGGGAAGGTTTATGATGTAACGAAAGCTATTGGTCAACATCCAGGAGGAGAGGCTATCTTGCTTGGATGTGGCAAGGATGCTACCGAAATTTTTGAAAAAAAACCTGGAACGGGAAAACCTCACTCCGAAAAAGCGGAAGAAGGTTTGGATAATTTCTATATTGGCAATCTTAAACAATAAGCCATTTCTTATATGGCTCTTGTAAAGCATTTCATTCTCTATGTTTTAGCAGCTACTTCTTTACTGATTTTGTTTTTCTTTTGGTGGATGGGCTCAAGTGAATCCTTTGGAAATGGAACCCCTGGACAATTATTGGGACTGGGGAGATTGACGGGATTACTTGCTGTTTATGCCGTTTTGTTTCAGTTCTTGTCGATGGGGCGGGCTCTCTGGTTAGAAAGAATTTTTGGCCTTGATCGTATTGCCAATGTTCATAGGATAAATGGCTATATTTCTTTATTACTGATCATTGTTCATCCGATTTTTATCGTTTATTCGTATGCTTTGGTAGCTCAAGCTGATATTATTACCCAAATAAGCCGTTTTATTGTTTTTTACCATGATTTAGCCCAAGCCGCTGTTGCGGTTTTACTTTTTATTGGAGTTGTTTTTCTTTCTATTTATATTGTTCGAAAAAAATTAAAGTATGAAACATGGTATTTCACTCATTTATTTACTTATCTTGCCGTAGTTCTTGCTTTTGGACATCAGTTGGAGTTGGGGGGAACAATTTTAAGCAATCAGTATTTTAGGATGTATTGGTTATTTCTTTATTTTTTCGTTTTTGGAAATGTTCTTATTTTTCGTTTTTTGAGACCGGCATATTACTATCTTCGACATCGATTTGTTATTACTGAGGTTATTCAGGAAACCTCCGATACTTTTTCTCTTCTCATTGGAGGAAAAAATTTGTCGAATTTTTTGGTGAATCCCGGACAATTCATGATATTTCGGTTTTTGAGTAAAGGGTTTTGGACTCAAGCGCATCCGTTTTCTCTCTCATCCCTCCCTTACAGCGACCACTTCCGGATAACCATTAAGGCTTGTGGGGATTTTACAAAAAAACTTTCGAATATTACGCCCGGAACTAAGGTGTTGATAGATGGCCCCTATGGGATTTTTACCGCTCCTGATAAAAGTTCCCGCAGATATCTTTTTATCGCTGGAGGAGTAGGCATAACTCCTATCAAAACTTTACTCGACCAATTAGCCCCATCTCACGACGTCGTTCTCTTTTACAACAATAAGAGTTCGACGGATATTATTTTTAAGCAAGAGTTAGATTTACTTTCAAAGCAGTATCATTTTCCTATTCATTACATTATGAGTGCCGAAGAGAGCTATGGTGGGGAGAGAGGAAGAGTTGATAAGGAGAAACTTTTGCGACTGACTCCCGACTTTATGGATAGGGAAATATATGTCTGTGGACCTGTCCCAATGCTCTTATCCCTTAAAGAAATTCTTTGCAAAGAACTTTCTTTTCCGAAGCGAAAATTGCATTACGAGAAATTTTCTTTTTAGTTTTTTCCTTTTTCTATTTTTTATGCTCACTTTACATATTGGTTTGGCGATATTCAGTCTTATTATCAGTTCTCTTGCTGCCTGTAAACCCACAGTATGGAAAATAAGAATGACGTATATTTCCATACCTTTCGTGTTTTTAAGCGGCTGTATCTTACTATTGTTTCAGCCGAAAAACTTGGGGCATTTTTGCTTAAGTGGAGTTTTGTATTTGGGTCTCGTCATTTTTATGCTCTGTGTGGCGAGAAAGAAACAGTTATGCCACTTTTAGTTATATAAAAGACTTATGATTCCGACGACTATAAAGATAGTTCCCGCTACTTTTGTCGTTACAGTCGGCTTTATTTTGTGAGCTATAAATTTCCCCACGTAAATTGCTGAAGTGGAAAGGATGGTGAGTGCTCCGATGACTCCGAGGAAGACAGAGAAAGAGTTATACTTGGTAGCGAAAAGAGCGCTCGCAATTTGTGTTTTATCTCCCCATTCGGCCATCAATATCATAAGGAAAGAGGCCAAAAACGGATTTTTTACTTCTGTTTTTTTCTCCGATTCTTCTTTTTTTGCCATGAGCATCAAAACTCCTAAGATAATAAAAATGATCCCGGTCATTATTTTTATCCAAAAAGCCGGAATTATATTTACTACCCAGGAACCAATCACAATGGCAAAACCATCGACTATTATAAATCCCAGTATCGCCCCGATGAGGAGTTGAAGATGTCGTTTTGTTCTCGCTGCTAGCAAGAAGATAAGAAGTTGGCTTTTGTCACCTAATTCGGCTAAGGCTATGCTTATAAAAGGGATGGCTATATCTTGTAGCATCACTATCGGTTAAGGTAAGTAATACTCAGCTGTAATATGCTGGCGAAAGCTACCCAAAGCACATAAGGTATATTGATGAAAGTTATCCAGGAGATATGAGGGTAGATAATGATTAAAGACCATATTAAAGTGATAAGTATCAAGAGTATGTCTATTGAAGCCAGAAAATTGTTTTGTAATTGGAATTGCAGAGGAGAGAAAGCGATATTAAAAATTAGATTGAAGAGAAAAGGTAAGGCAATTACCCAGGGAAGTTGTTTTGTTGCCACTTTAAAAAAAACCGTTCCAAAAGAAATGGCTATTATAATATATAAGACAGTCCATACGGGGCCAAAAAGCCAAGGAGGTGGTGCCCACGATGGCTTTATAAGTTTTTGATACCAGGTGAAAGTATTCATTGAAAGAGTGAGTTATTCCGAACTTATTTTATCAAAGATATAGGGGTATCAAAAGAGGAATGATAATTTATTTTGTGTGAGAAGTCAGTTACTGTTGGATGACATCCACGGTTTTTACATCACTATGTTCAATAAATGTAGAATATTTTTTTACATTTTCAAATAAGCTGTATAACAAGTGATATCAATGTTTTTACTGCGTTTCTTCAATTTTTATTTAACTTTTAGTCGAAAAATTTTTATTGGCTACTTATCATTTAAATGTTCTTTGCATCTTTCATAGAATATAATACTGGTTTGGATTTATTGTTTCCTTCTAAATTTTTTTATCAAATTATGAATAAAAGCAACTCTATAATTTCAGGAACTTCAGGCAAGTCACATTCAGGAGTCATAAGAAAAAGAGAAAAATCATGGGAAGACTCGACTCCGCGAAAGCATCGATCACTGAATTCTCGTACTCGAAAAAGTCCCGGCATGGGAGGCAAAGGAAAATTTTATAGAATTGAAATCCGTCCAAAAAATCAATTTGTTATTTTTCGAGCGCAGGACGTTGGCGAGAAGGGAGGTCTGGAGAGAATTTCGGGCAGACGTAAAGATGGAGGATGGGATACGGTGAGTTGGCTGGTAAGTAAAGAGGATGCCCATATGAATGAGAAAGGGGAACTGATTATTGATGATGTTAAGGCGCGGACGGTTTTGCGCCAATTTCGTGGAAAAATTATGCATGTAAAAGGGGATATCTTTGAAGCTGAGCCTCGTAAGAATACTCCGGAGGGAAATAAACCGACTTTATCCCAGCGACATGCTCGAAAATCTGCCATACGAAAAGCACAAAAAAGCAAACAATAAAAATTTTATCTCTTCATTCGACATTACTTTATGCCTAATAATTTTTTCCCGCAGAGTATCGCTATAGCACTTTTTTTCAGTACTGGGTTTCTTTATTCCGAAACGAAATCTTTTGAAACAGTTGTTTTATTTTTATTTATTTTTATCCTTATTACCGGTTTAAGCCATTTCATATATAATTTTTTCTCTAAGCGTAGGATGACGCCCTGAATACTTTGATTTATTTAACGGTCACAACTGGCGTTTTTGGCAGAAGTTTTATTTAATTTGCTTTTAAACCCATAGATTTTAATGATTTTTAGGGAGAAGGAAATTGTAAAAGGGCCTATAATGCTTTAAAATCGGTTTTGTGTGAATTTTTAGCATTATATATTATCTAAAGTTTCTATGCCCCACGTCAATTACGCTCTTGTGTTTGCTGCAACCTTCGGTCAGTTTATTGTGGGTGCCCTTTGGTATTCTCCCTTGATGTTCGGGAAATGGTGGATGGAAATTATGGAGTGCACCAATCTTGATAAGGATGAATTGAAGAAAATGCAGAAGGAAATGATGCCTTTTTATGCTTTGCAATTTTTCTTAACACTTTTTGCTACCATCTCTTTTGCTAATCTGGTTCCTTATATCAGTAGTTTTGGCATTTATCATATTGCTTTTTGGATTTGGCTGGGTTTTATTTCTCCCGCTCTAGTGGGAGCCGTCATTTGGGGGAATACAAAAAAAAAGTATTGGATAAAGCAGATTTTCGTTATGCTTTCTATGCAATTAGTAGGATTAATGTTTGCCTCTTTTATTTTGACGCTTTAAAATTTATCTCTCTTGAAAGATTCCACTATTCATCCATATTTCTTGCTGTTTGTCGTTTTTTGATTCCCTGCTGAAATTTTATGATAGAAGAAGAATTGGACATTTTGGCGCTCATTAAAAATTTGGAAAAACCATCCCGTAGAGCTTTGAGTAGTCGTTTCCCATTATTTCGCGAACCAATAATTAAACTTCGGCAAGTGGTCAGGACTTTAACAAATAGTTTGCATCCTCGTATTCGTTATACTAAAAGTACTGATTTTTATCCCATTATTGTTGCCAGACATCAGAGTTTGCTCATGAGAAAACTTGGGGATAGTAATCCTGTTTTACAGAAGAATAAAATTCAAAACTTAAAGATGGCATGTAATAATTTGAATGGGGTCATCATTGCCCCCGGTAATATATTTTCCATGTGGAATATTATTGGCGAGCCAACCTATGAAAAAGGTTATATTGATGGGATGCTTCTTTCTAACGGTAAGGTGGTGGAAGGAATCGGGGGCGGACTTTGTCAGTTATCAAATTTTTTATGTTGGATTTTTTTGCACGCACCTACAAGAATAATAGAGCGATATCATCATTCAATGGATGTTTTTCCTGATTCCGGAAGGACGTTGCCTTTTGGTAGCGGGGCTACTTGTCTTTATAATTTTGTCGATTTGAAAGTACAAAATATTTCTCCCTATCCTCTTCAATTAAAAATTTGGGTCACCGACACTCATTTAAAAGGGCAGGTTATGAGTCCTCAAAAAATATCTTCCAAATTTTCGGTTTATCAGAAGCGTCACTTTTTCGTTAAGAGAGGAATAAAATATTTTCGTTACAATGAAATTTGGAGAAAAGAAAAAATAGAAGGTCGTGAAATCAACGATCAAAAGATTTTTACTAATTTTGCTCCTGTCCTTTATAAAATTCCTTCGAATTACTTTAAAAAAAATGGGTACCGGTTGGTGGATTTTTCTGAACAGTGAGAAATTTCAAATTGGGCTATTTACTTTTTACTGGAAGCTTTCGGAAATGAATAAGCGTCATCCCACATAAATATTTCGTATACGGTTTCATCCGGGTTATAGCTGGATCCTAAATATCCAACATAATGATTGGCATAGTATCCTTTTTTTAAATCTTCCGAAAAGAAAGCGAATCTTTGATTGCCAAGCTTCCACAACTCCTCAAAATTTTGCCGTAAAGTTTTAAATTTTATTTTATATACGGGATTTAAGTACTGAAGTAAGTAAGGAGGGGTACTTCCGGGATAAAAAGGGTAATAATACCCTTCGACATCATCAAATATCTTTCCAAATAATTTTTGCTCCTTAAGAATTTCTTCCGCCCATGCCATGTTTTTATAAGATTTTTTTGAAGTACTCACTACTTTATTTTTTTTGAAATGTTTTTTAATAGTATTTTGGAATTTGGTAATTATTTTTTCAGTTTCGGGGAAAAAAATACTCTCTGCTTTTTTAAATTCTTTTGCTAAATCATTCGAGAGATGACTTATAAAGTCATTTCTCAGTTTTTTTTGTCTTTCCAGTATATATTGAGCTTTAATTATCCTTTTCTTTTTTAATTTTTTTTTATCAATAACCAGCATGGGCTTTTTTCCTTCCTCTAAGCTTTTAAGAAGTAATCTTGCCTCGTCTGGCTCCATCCCAGTTTTTTTTATTACCTTCTGTAGTGCCAGCAGTTTTTTATTATCTTTTAACAAAGAAGTAATTTTAATGAAAAATTTTTCTATTTTTTCATTCATATTTCTTCTCGTTATTTAACTTCCTGAATAAATGAAATCTTTCACGTCACTTAATCTTTTATTATTTTTAATTTTTTTAATCTGGAAAGAGAAGCAGGCAGTTTTTTTAGTTCCGGATTTTCGGAAACAACCAATAATTCTAAATTTTTCAACTGTCCCAAAGATTCCGGAAGTGATTGTAGACCAGCATTATAAAGATTCAATGTAGTGAGTGAAGTGAGTTTTCCTATATCTTCCGGAAGTTGTGGCAAGTAATTACCTCCTAATTCTAAAGTTTTAAGATTACTTAAATTTCCTATTTCAGCAGGAACTATCATGGGTTTTTCCTTGGATCCACATCCAAATATTCTTAAGCTCGTTAGTTGTTTCATCAATCCAATTTGTGGTGGTATTTCAGCAGCAGAAAATTGTAAATGCTGCAAAGAAGGAATCTGCCCTAAAAGCTTGAATGCCTCAGCATAGTTCAGTTTGGGATTGTTTCCGAGATAAAATTTTTGGAGCCCAATTAATTGAACTATTTCAGATGGAATTTTTGCTATATCACAGTCGGATAATGAAAGCGCTGTTAAATTTTTCCATTGTTCGAAACCCTTGGGTAAATTCCAGCGTTTAGCGGAAATTGAGAATTTTTTTAAATGAGTTAACTGGGAGAGGGATTCTGGTAGTTTTAACTCTCCATAACTGTGAATTTCCAGTTCTTCCAAATCTTTCAATTGGTTGAAAGTGTCAGGAATTACCTGATTACCTTCCATGGAGGTTATGGATAAGCGTTTCAATCGTTTCAGTTGTACAACATTTTGCGGAAATTTTTTGGGGGTTATTGCCAATTCTTCAACGGTAGGAAGGGTCGCGAGCACCATGCAAGCCGATTCGTAATCCATTTTTTCATTTCGTTTAAGATCCACTTTTTTGAGAGCGTTCATTTGTGAAACATACTCTGGGAGTTTTTTGTCATCTTTCCAACTGAAGTAAAGGGTATCAATGGTACTATAAACTACTTTGTTTTTCTTTTATTTTTATGAAGCATAAGATATGGGCTTGTCTTTGCTGATTTTTAATTTTTTTCCAAATATGATTGAGAGCGTTTTTTTAAGTTTGTGAAATTCTTTTTTCAGTGCCTCGATGTTCACGATAATAATTTCATATTTTAACTTCTTTTTTCCTTCAGGATTTAAAGAAATTTGTATCTCGTGAGGAGACAAGGTCATTGATTCCACCCCTTCATATATTCCGTAACTTTGATCATCCCGTTCTATGTAATGAGATTTGTTTTTTTTGTTATATTGTAGCGAAATGACATGCTCTTCTTCAGAGTTAAATAGCAGAATGGAAACAACGTTTGGGATTTTTGTCGTAATTTCGACTCCATCAGCATCGAATTTCATTTTTTTCATAAATTTGTTTAAAGTGTTATTATTTTATCGTTTTGGCATTTGGATTAAAAGGAAAATTTACTATATTTTCTTGATGGGGAGAAATTCTTGATGAAAGAATTGATGAAATCAATGCCCAACTACCTTCTACAGCCCATGTAGGGCGTAATTATCTCGGAGGAATGAGTATCAACTAACAAATTTCGTTTCCGGTAATTTAGTATTAGCAGCATATTAATCATTATTTTCTTGGCAGTGTAATAGTTTCAGACATTTAGGACAGAGTAGTTGAGTTTTTGTTTAGTAAGTTGGAATTTCAGGATTCCGAATTTGAGGGGAGGAAGGAAATGTTTGGATTTTTGAGGACGAATTTCGTTAAAATATTTGAGGGACTTCAAATTGAGTTTAGCAAGTTCTTGGAGCGATGAAAACGTTTTCCCTTGATATACCTCTTCTTTGTCGATTCGGTGTGTGCGTTCAACGTGAGAATTGGCTCTGGGATAGGCTGGAGCAATCAAATGATGCTCATAGCCATAGAGACGACATTGAAGCGTAAACTTGTGTTCCTGTTGAATAAAGGGGTGCAGCCGATACGTGAATTCCACTCCGTTGTCTGTTTGTATAACCTTGATCGGGAACGGATAAAACAGCCTCACCTTTGAAAGAAAATCAACACTGGAATCCGGTCCGGTATTTTCATGGATCAGTTTGCATTTGATGCCGGTAGCAACATCAATGGCCGTGTATTGATACCCACCGATATGCTTTCTTCAGCTTTTGGCATACCTCATCTTTCAGCTTCACATACTTCACATCAATCTGAACCTTTTCTCCCGGCAAATATTTGGGGGCCTCATAGTGATGAAATGGCTTCTTTCTTCCTTTTCGTTCACGAATATATCCTTCTCGTTTTAAAACTTTGTAAATCCCTGTCACGGATATAAAAATGGCGTATTTGTCCCGTAGTTGAAACCAAATGTATTCACTTCCCCAACCTGTCCTTTTGCGAATCTTCACAATCAGCTTCACGATCTCTTCCGAATAGCTTCTTGGGCTTGTATGGGGTTTTCGGGAATACGCCATCAATCGCATCGGCCTCGCATACCCTTTTCCTTTGCCACTGGGCATCAAATCTTTTCTTTTTTTCCAATAATAGAATTGACTTCGATGTATTCCAAACTTTCGGCATACAGCCTTCACATTCTTGCATTTCCAGTATTCGTGAAACCATTGATTTCGCATCTTGGCCAATGCTCGTTCTTTCACTTCCTGTTTGATCTTGTATAATTCTGCTTGGGACATTCGTGTTTTGGTTAGTATTAAGCCACTTAACTCTAACACGGTGTCCTATTTGTCTGTGTATTATATAAGAACCTGTTACAACGGATTTTACAGGATGGACTATTTATGAAAACAAGGAGTTCAATTATAAGTTCAAATACCCTGCATCTCTTACAGTTATTGAAGATGATAAATTAGGGAAACCCTTTCTAAGGATACACTCACAACCTCATAAAAGAGAATGCCTGGAAGGAAAAATAGGTGATTACAGTTGCACATATTATGAGAATGATTTTTTCATTCAAACCATGAAGAACGATGAGCATATGTCTACCCCTCAGGAATATATGTATAGATATTATGCTTATATCTTTGATGGTAGTTTGGGCGACGAAGGGAAGTCATATCTGATTAATAGACTTATTGCCTCTGAAACAGGATTTGAGTTTACCTGTGACTGCTGGATGGGAGCGCCACTCAGAGAGGTTGTTTCCAGCCACAAAGGGTATATTTATATCATTGGGGTTGGTAGCAAAAGTCAAAATGCTTTTTCTCCAACCTTTGACGAGATTATTAGCGGTTTCGAGTTACCCTAAATAACTCACGGAATCCACTATTGAAGTCATTGAGAAACTCGCCAAAATCATTTCCGCATCGTTGTTTCAAATTTTCTGGCTGGGGAGGAGGGTCTAGTACCCTTTTAAGGCGAACAATCTTCTCTTTGGATTCGCTGCGTTGAGGGCAGAAGAAGCTGAGGGTTGGTGGACGAGTTAAAATCAGTCGTTTGAAGGGCTTTCATGGCATATTCACAAGCCTTTTTTTTATTACCAAGAGCATCAGCAGCGGCAGCTAAATTGATAAAAATGACGTCATAATGATCGTTATCTGCTCCGCATCGTTGAAGTACGTCGAGGAAAGCATTATACGCATTTTGGAAATCTGTAGGATTTTGTGTTCTAATTCCCTGTTCGTAAGAAGCAACTCCTTCAAGCCAAGCTGGTTCGCAAACCTCCATTTGTGAATTAGTAGGAGGCGGTTCGCTCACCTCAGGTTGAAAGGTTGGCTCGGCAGAAGTTGCTGGTTTAGTGGACGTTACTCTGCATCCAGCCAAAGCCAAACTTACAAGCAGTGCTCCATTATATGTAATTCTATGAATATTGCGAGAAAAAATCCTCTTACTACTTCCTTCTCTGTCAGGAACACTAGGTGTTGAGCGAACAGTCTCTAATAAATGATCCACCACAAGTTTTAGTAAAAAATGAAAAGATCAAGCTGAGTTTAAAAAAAAGTAATCGATCTGTCAAGGATGTCCAGTGTAAAGGCCAAAGTTTGCACCCAAAGTTTATGTCGATAATTTAGAAGTTATCTCGGTATAATTATTACCTCATTTGGCTGGGCACTCGGGGCTAGTACTCTTTCTTTACTGTTTAGGATTTTCAGGGAATCTTTAATCCCTCATCTAACTCGATATACTCAAAATGATCATAACTTTTTAGAAGTAATTTGCCATTCGGGTCTTCAATATAAATATGGGGAATTTTTTCCAATAGCTCTTTTTTCTCTTCCAACAGGGGGATTAATACCGATTTAAAATCTTTATTTATTTTATAAAAATTATTTTCAATTTTATACTTTTTAAAATCACCTTCCCAATCCTCACCCTCTTCGTATCCATCAAAAGAAATTTTTGAGCCTTCAGGTATTTTTGAAAGTATTTTATAAATAGTTCGGATTGATTATTTCCTGTCATATATTCTCGATTTAATTTTGTTTCTAAGTGATTCGCCATTTATATATCCTGGCTGCAGCGGACAGATTCGCCCCCGTCGTTAGAAGCCATAAAAATCGGTTTTTAAGAATTGTAATATATAGCAATTATTCCACTATCAAATTCGTTTCTGAATCTTGGACAACATTTTCAACTCGTCTACGTTTTTCTATCGTCGGATGAAAAGCATCAAGCGAGTAAGTATGGAAGGGCCGCAAGCCTCTCCCTGAATATTCAAAAGTACTAAAGAGGTATGCTGTAAATGAGCCTGTGAATCGATAACATCGTATGCAGTTCTCAATTTTTTCATTAATATAATCACCGTAACCATGCCAAGATCTGAGTCGGGGAGAATTTTCAATCCATTCATCAACCATGTACCGTAGAAGTTCTATAAGTTTTCGCCTGGCTTGGAGGTTACCTTTTTGGGCTATTCTAACTACTGCAACAATAATGGCTTCTCTGATGTATTTATCATTTTCATCTGCCAAAGCAAGAAAAGTGTAGAGTTTTGTTCTGTATTTTCTAAGGATTATTTGAACCTCAGCCGGGTTTGAATAGCTTGCTCCAAATTTTCTTCTCCCTCGAGAGTGAAATGTCCATAGTTTTTGGAGTTTACGGGGTAAGGCAGCTGTGACACTGTCCCAATCGATATCTCCTACTTCATTTCGTATATTTCTACGAATAAAAATATATGTTTTCAAACTTCGTTCTTTAATCCAAGAGCTATCAAATGTTTTTGGTTTGTGTTTCAGGAGGAGTCGCTTTAGTACTTTAATGCATTAATCAAAATTTATATTTATTTAAGAAGCGTTAAAAGTTTTTATAGATTCTAAAATTTGATATTGTGTTTTACAATTTTATACCTATACTAGGTATAGGTATTTATTTATCATTTTATGATTGATCCATTCAAACAGAAAACACTATCACGGCTGAAAAAGGCCAAAGGCCAAATCGAAGGAATTATTAAAATGGTGGAAGAAGGGAAATACTGCGTTGATATTATCACCCAGGTTTTAGCTCTTGAAGGAAGCCTTAAGGCGGTTTCTCATCTCATTTTAGAAAGTCACTTAAATACTTGCGGTGAACATAAACTCACTTCAAAAGATCCAAAAGTAAAAGAAGGATTCATTCGGGAAATTATGAAAATTGTAGAATTTTCTGGTCGTTAATTTCTAACTCTCCTTTCTATGGAAGAGTCAGCCCGTTACATAACGATTGAGCCTGTAAGAAAGAGTATTTTTCTTCTTTTGGCGAAACTTTTTGCGCTGATTTTTATTACCGATTTTCTCTATACCTTTCTTCTTTTTATGACCTTACAAGAAGAGGTTACTTTTGAATGGCACCATCATATAACTTTAGGGCTTCTTTTTATCCAAATACTGAAATCTGTCATTCAAATTTTGGGTGTTTTAGCCATAATTTTTTCCTGGATACAGGATGTTTATTTTATTTATCCCCAAGAGAGAAAGCTCATTACTGAAAAAGGACTTCTAAACGGCAAAAAGAACATCTATGATCTCAAAAATATGAGGGAAATTATCGTCAAACAAGGAGTGATGGGCAAACTTTTTCGCTTTGGTGATATCGTTATTAGCACTAGTGCGTCAGGAGGCTATAACCATATGATCACTTTAGATAAGGTTCATAATCCTCATAAAGTGGAAAATCTTTTGAAAAGCTCTATTTAAATTATCAATTTTATATGCCAGACGAAAAAGCAATCTATACCTGCCCAATGCATCCCGAAGTCCAAAGAGATAAGCCAGGAATGTGTCCCGAATGTGGGATGAATCTTGTGCCAGACAAAAGTGCTAAAAAACACAAGCATACTGTTCACAAAGAACATGACAAACATGCTGGGCATAAAACCTCGTCTTTCCTTACAAAATTCTGGGTTACTTTGGCGTTAACACTACCTATCTTCTTCTATTCCGAAATGGCTTCAATGCTTTTCAAAATCGAAGCTCCGAAGTTTCCTGGATCAAAGTATGTGCTCCTTGCCCTTGGAAGTGTTGTGTTTTTTTATTGCGGCTGGATTTTTCTTGCGAGCGCTTACCGTGAGCTTCGAGCGAAACTTCCAGGCATGATGACGCTTATTGCTATCGCTATCACAACAGCCTATCTTTACAGTTTCTTTTCAATTCTATTTGGAACTGGCCATGACCTTTTATTTGAACTTTCTTCACTCATCGCCATCATGCTGCTGGGCCATTGGATCGAAATGAAATCGGTTCAGGGAGCGCAAGGAGCATTGAAAGAGCTAGCGAAACTGTTACCTGATAAAGCGGAAGTCCTACGTGGCAGCAAAACAGTAATTATCCCTTTACAGGAGCTAAAAATTGGCGACATCGTTTTGGTTAAACCAGGAGCAAAAGTTCCCGCTGATGGCAAAATCATCGAAGGACAGTCAGACCTAAACGAATCTATTATTACAGGCGAATCAAAACCTGTGGAAAAGAAAGTCGGCGATATGGTTATCGCGGGGTCTCTGAATGGTGATGGCAGCCTTAAAGTAAAAATTGAGAAAATCGGTGAATCCACATTTCTCGCGGGAGTCATGAGGCTTGTCAGTGAAGCGCAGGCTTCCAAATCACGTCTTCAAATGCTTTCAGATCGCGCGGCTTTTTATCTTACCATTATTGCCCTTGTGGCAGGATCAATTACTTTTATTGCCTGGCTAGTTATCCAAGGAGGGATTGTTACGGCAACGGAAAGATTAGTTGCTGTTCTTGTTATAACTTGTCCTCACGCGCTTGGACTCGCGGTTCCGTTAGTAGCTTCAATTTCAACCACTATGGCTGCTCGTAATGGCTTATTAGTACGTCAGAGACTCGCGCTCGAGGTCGCTCGCAATATCGACATAGTTCTGTTTGATAAAACTGGAACGCTCACAAAAGGTGAATTCGGAGTGGATACCATTGTGGCAAATGAAAGTGTCGATGAAGATGAAATACTTAAGACTGCCGCGTCGGTAAACAGTCATTCCGAACATCCATTAGCAAAAGCCATGATGAAAGAAGCTGAAAAAAGAAAGCTTTCATTGAGTGAAGTAAAAAGTTTCGCTCGCATTGGAGGAAAAGGCGCGAAAGGAAAACTTGGTGGACATGAGATATACGTTGGTAATAATTCCTTTTTAGATGAAAAAAATATCAAGATACCAAAAGAGTACCAAAAGAAAACAGAGACGCTTTCAAAGCAGGGAAAAACGGTCATCCATGTTATTTCAGACAATAAGCTTCTTGGGAGTATCGCTCTGGCAGATATTATTCGAGAAGAATCACGTAAAGCCATTAAAACCCTTAAAAAACTCGGCATTAAAACCGCTATGATAACGGGTGATTCAGAGGATGTCGCTAAGTGGGTAGCAAAAGAGCTTGATATTGCGCAATATTTCGCCAAAGTAATGCCTGACAAAAAAGCGGAGAAAGTGAAAATGCTCCAGAAAGGGAATCTAAAAGTCGCTATGGTCGGTGACGGAGTAAATGACGCGCCAGCCCTTACACAGGCTGATCTTGGCATTGCCATAGGTGCGGGCACCAATGTGGCTATCGAATCAGCTGGCATTATCCTTGTTAAAAATGATCCACGAGATATTCCAAAAATTGTTAAGCTCTCTCGTCTCACTTACAGCAAAATGATCCAAAACCTGTTTTGGGCGACAGGGTATAATGTGGTTGCGATACCTCTTGCGGCTGGAGTTTTAGCGTCCAAAGGTATTATTCTTCAGCCAGCTCTGGCAGCGGTTTTCATGTCGGTTAGCACGGTTATTGTCGCCTTTAACGCAATGCTACTTAAACGAAAAACTTTATAATTTTATATTTCCTTTATGAAAAAATTTATTTTACCAAGCCTACTTTTAGGTATCACTTTGCTTTTCACTGCGTGCAGTTCCGAAAATGTGGTTCCGCC
>CAYSYL010000019.1:0-19202 GCA_964435355.1 uncultured Candidatus Peribacteria bacterium
CATCCCTCCTTGCAACAACAATCTTTCCTTGAAGAAATCGAAGCATCTAACAAAACGGTCGTAATAACGAGCAAAAAAGAACATGAAGCTTTTTTAAAAAGTTTCCTCGAAGAAAAAATAAAAACCGCAGGAAAATGGATAGGCGTAACACCGGAAAACATTCACTCAATATCCCTAAAAAAACTCATCCAATTAACCGCCCTTATCACAACGGGAGCACTTGAAACAGATTTAGAAAATCCCCATCCATACTTTACCACCATCGAAATAATAAAAAATGGAACGGGAATATGCAAAAATTACTGTGAAGTTTTCACGGCGATCTTCCAATACCTGCAAAAAAATTACGGCGTATGTCCAACTGTAGAAGTAAGCACTATGGGCGTCAATGAGCCGGGCACTTCGATCGATCCCGATGGTGATCATGCCTGGAATGTTGTATTTGCGCCCATGAAAGAAAATGATGAAATACTCTTCATTCCGATCGACACGAATGGCGCCGACATTCCTCTATCAAAACACTTAGCCTTAAACGATCTGCAAGAGAACGATTTCCATGTTTTAACCCCAACAAGGGGAGACCATTCCGTATTGGAAGTTGCTATAAATCCAAAGTATAAGCCTTTCCCCGCATTTGCCATCAACAGGATACTGGGAGGAGTAGTAACGCCGGAAGTAGTGCAAAAAACCACTCGCGCATTTATAAAAACCACCCTCAACCAAACAAAAGAGAACCATTGAACTCTTAAAAAAACGCACACGTGGACACTTTTCATACTCTTTGAAATCTCAGGAGGTTCCAGAGCAATGATTCGCAGTAGTAAAGAAATAATGCTATAATATAAAAATAAAATTTAATCTTAAAAAAATTATGTCAAACACTAACGTTATGGGAGAAGATAAAGATAATGATGATCTTAGGCCAGAAAACATAAAGCAGCAGCAAGATGATAGTAACAGTCCTGTAGGTAAAGATGTGACTGCTGAAGAGCCAGCTCCTCCAGGCTGGATAAGGGAGGCGGGTAAACTTCGCCCCATGACTTATATAGAAAAAAGGGCAGTGGCAGCAGAAGCCAGAGCTCAAGTGGAGCGAGAGGAGGTAATCAGGCTTACCAAGGATTTAGAAGATGGTTTAAAAAACCCAAAGGCTAGTGCGGAAGATCTTCGCTATTTGGCTCAAGAAGTATTTCAAAAAGGATGGCCTAATTTACCAATGGGAGAACGGATAGCTGTTTCTGATAAGCTTAAAAAGCTTGCTAATCAACTTAAAAGTCGCGCTATGATAATGGAGGCTGATAAAAGCGATGCTGAATTTGCTAGTATACCAGGGCTTATCAATAAAGCTGAAAACGGAAACACCCTTTCAATAGATGAATCAAAAATCATTACCGGTGAAGGCAGCATGTACCAACAAAGGGGAATGCGTAAAGTTGTCGCCTATTTATACACTCTGGCTGCAGCCAGTGATGAATTTCCCCATCGCGAAGATATTTATAAAGCCACACATGCTGCTGGAGATGAGGGAAATCCTAAGCTTGCTCGGACGCTGCAAACGATTGCCTGGAAAACTCAGCATAAAAAGATCACTCCTGAAAAGGCCCGAAGTGAATTAAGAGAGGCGATGAATAATCATAAGGATTGGTTTGACGAAGCGCGATCTCTCTACCAGAAGAACTATGCTCTGGAAAAAAGGGCCCGTCAGCATGCTAAAGTGGTGAGAACAGCCAAACAGCTAGTGAAAGATTTGATCGGAGACGCCGGTCAGATAGAATCTGTACTTGAAAAAACCCGAGAAGGCAACACTGTTGC
Organism: uncultured Candidatus Peribacteria bacterium; assembly: GCA_964435355.1. Lineage (GTDB taxonomy): Bacteria > Patescibacteriota > Gracilibacteria > UBA1369 > UBA1369 > CAYSYL01. The sequence goes on from CAYSYL010000019.1 coordinate 1,810, forward strand.
TGAGGTAATAGCTCAAGCTATCAAAATAGCCGCCCACAAGAGATTTATTCCATCTTTACAAGAACACGAGTATACCCAATTTGGAGCTGCATTTGCAGCTCAGGACAAAGTTGCGATTGCTGCTTTTCAAGCCAAGTTGAAACAATTCAATCTTGATCAAAACGCCGTTCGGGAGAACGAGCAAAGAGCAGCTAATCGAAGGGACGAGGAGGCTTTAATGAGTGTAGATCGTGAACAGTTAGAGTACCTTCAAAATTCAGACTGGGCATCCCGGCAAGCTGATTATATCCGTAGATGGATAACAGATAAATCTATTGATGTGACAACCTTTTCTCTGAATGTTCAAACAGCAAATGTAGGTAAAAGTAGCTTTGACTATGTTGCTGTTAGTGATGATGATAAAGGAGAGGCATGGGTTGAGCGAGCGGCATACACAATCGAAGCTTTGGGTACTCCATCGGAGTCACAAGATCATAATAAAATACCTACTACTCAATCCGAAACATTAAATATAGACCTCAACGCATTTTATCAAGAAAAACGACGTGGTGATGCTCGATGTGATCGTAGTTTTAAGTATTTTGTAACTGCCGCCGCTGCTGAGCAAGGGGTTAAGTTATTAACCGGATTATTGAGTGATGTTTTTAGCCGTAAGCAGGAAGGATTAGACCTTCAGGCCCAGAAGGCTGAGGCTAAGGCAAAACAAGAGGCGGCTGAACGCAATGAAATTCTAGCTGCTCAAAAAGCCCGTGGCGAAGTAGTATCAGAAGAAAGGGATTTGTCGATCCTTCGTAGAGATGAAGCAAAGCGGCTAGAGACGATAGCTGACAGAGAAAAAGCAAAACAAGAGGCGGCACCAGTCATTGCTCGAATGCAGGCATTAAAGGATCGTCTGGAAAAGGTATTTGGTACATATCAGGATAGCCGAATGTATGGTTTTTCTCCGGCAGATCGAGACGATCTCTATGCTACATTAGAATCGGTTGAGAATTATTATCTGAGCAATGTGGATCGTCGACATAAACCTAAGAAGGTAGAGCCAGAACTAGCGAGCGGTCTATTAGATAAAATAGAAAAAGTGCTCAATGATCATCCCCAAATAGAAGACGCGGACAAAGTGGAATTACTTGGCTTATTGGATGCGATTCTTAATGAAAAGAAGTCCTTTCCACAGCTGTTGGAAGTCCGAAACGGTAAAGTTCTCAATACTCAGACACCAGAGGGATATTCTAAAGTTACCAATCCACATGAAATTCCAAGTGGCACTCGTTCAGCCGACGTGATACCTGGAGGTATCTCTTTTTATAGAAGCGGTACAACTTCCTATTATGTTTTCCCTCACGACGGCTATTATATTCTGGGAAGAAATAGCCTTGCCTTGCTCGAAGTCTCAGTGGACCCATCAACAAAAAAGTTAACTCCTATTGCCAACATTCCATTTCAATCGGAAGATGAATTTAGGCGTCTATCTGAAAGGATAGGACAAAGCTCATTTAAACCAGAAAAACAACTGGGTTCATCCCCCTCAGCTGCATCAGAAGCACCCGCCGAAGAGGCCAAACCATTGCAACGGTTGGAGATAGCGCAGAAAGGTTACTGGGCACATACTCTGTCTGATGGCAGTAAGCATACTGGTAAATTAACCGGTACTGAGAAAAAACTTTATAATGATAATCAGCGTGTTGAAATACGATGTACCGTTTGTCCTAATAGCCCCGTGGTGGGGTATGCCCAGAAAGAATAAAGGGGGCTTACCCATGGAAAAAAGAGGCCAGAATGTTCTGCTGCCTCCTTTTTTCGAGCAATTTGGTAATAAGAGCCTTTGTCTTAACTGAATTCAATCTAATAAGAATTTTCCCAGAGTTTTTACCATCATATTTAGTAGCCACTTATAATCGAAGATATCCTTTTAATGATTAACCTAATTCTTTAAACCATTGGCCTGATGCGTTTCCTTTGAAATGACGCCTCGTCCCAAAAAAGAGCTGAACTCATTTTATTTATCAATATCGTGTCCTTATCACCATCTCTGTAGGTAAAATTCGAAAAAACCTGAAACGGCCCTAGGTTTAGCATTGATGCGATGGCCTTTTTATGCTAAAATAAAGGGAAAAATAAAAATAAAAACATATGCAAAAAGTGTCAAACAAAATAAAAAAGCTATTTTCGACGGCCCTTCTCTTCACCTTTACCCTCAACCTTTTTTTAGGAGGATTCCCTTTATACCTGAATAAAACAGCCATTGCGGCCTCTCCGGTATCTTTTACCATTTCCGGTTCATATGTAGGAAATGGAACAGATGATCGGCTCATAAGCGGCCTCGGGTTCCAACCAGATGTTGTCATCGTGAAAGGTGATGCCGACAATGAGGAACCGGTTCTAAGAACCTCAACGGTTGTCGGTGACTTTGCAAAACCGATGTTATATGGAAGCAGCACTTTTATATCGGATACTATCCAAAGTTTTAACACCGATGGCTTCACCGTAGGAACCAATGTTCGAGTCAACAACACCGGAACGACCTATCATTGGATAGCTTTTAAAAAAGCAGCCGGAGCCATGGAAGTCGGCACGTATACGGGAGACGGCAACACTACGCAGGCCATTACCGGAATTGGATTCCGTCCGGAATATGTCATGTTATTCCCAGAGGTAAACACCCCCATCGTCCATCGCTCAGGCAATGAAGATGGAACAGCTTTAATGCCCAACGGAGCTGCATTAGCAAGCGACGGGATGTCGAATAGCGGAAGAATTAACTCCTTGGACGCCAATGGATTCACCGTGGGGAACAGCAGTTTTGTTAATACCAATGATGTCACGTATCACTATATTGCCTGGAATCAAATCGCTGGAAGAATGAAAGTTGGAACCTATGGAGGAAATGCAACGGATAATCGAGACATAACCGGCGTTGGATTTCTTCCGGAATTGGTTATCGTTTCACCAAGCAGCTTTGGGATAAGTCATCTACGATCAAGTTCTATTGGAGACAACACGGTCGATAAAAGCATACGAATTGCCGACTTTAAAAACTCGGCCGATAAAATACAAAAGTTATATCCTGACGCTGACAATCCTTCCCTATATGGATTTCAGGTGGGAGCCTCCAACGATGTGAATGAAAATGGAGTTAACATGTATTGGATGGCCTTCGTTCGAAGTGCTCCGCCAACCTATGAACAATCTGGATATAGAATTTTTCAAAATACTGACTCAGCCGATGTGGGAAGTTCCTTAGGAGGACTAAATACCGAAGCCGTTTTAAGCGCAACAGGGGAAGCCTTCCGCTTAAGAATGCTGATGCATGTCGGAAACGATCAATTATCTCAAAACGGCGAAGACTTTAAGCTTCAATTCGTTGATAAAAATGGCGGGACTTGTGCAGCACCAGGAGGAGCAGGAACTCCTTCCAGTTATACGGATGTAACCTCCAGTACCATTATCGGATATAAAAACAATCTAACCCCAATTGATGGCAGCGTATTAACCAGCAATATAAACGATCCAACTCATGGAGGACATATCGTTGTTTCTCAAACGTATGAAGAGGAAAACAACTTCAGCAATACACAATCAGCAATCCTAAATGGTCAAGAGGGAGAATGGGATTTTTCATTATATGACAATAACGCAGCAGCCAGCACAGATTACTGTTTCAGGATCGTAAAATCTGATGGAACAACCTTAAACACCTATAGTGTATACCCCCAAATCACGACCGCAGTAGGAGATATAACAGCTCCTCAAATCACAAGCGTCACCTCATCGACAGGTAACGGCTCATATAATGAAGGTGACAGTATATCTATTCAGATAGTTTTCAGTGAAGCGGTAAATGTCAGTGGCTCACCCACGTTAACCCTTGAAACAGGAGCAACGGATGCCGTTGTCGACTATGCCAGTGGATCAGGAACCGATACTCTCACCTTCAATTACACGGTCGGAACAGGAGAAAGCTCCTCCGACCTTGATTATACGGGCATCGACGCTCTTTCTCTCAACGGAGGCTCCATCAAAGATGCCGCTCTCAACGATGCCGACATTACCCTGGCAAACCCAGGAGCAGCTAATTCGCTTGGAAATAACAAAAGTCTCGCCATAGATACAACTGCTCCCATCTTCTCAAGCGTCACCCCTTCCTCGACAAGTTCAATAAACAATGTGACCGATTCATCAGATATCGGCTATACATTAAGCGAAAATATAAACAATGGAACGATCACGGTAACCCGTACCGGAGGAACAGCAGATCCCGACTCTCCACATACCTGCAACCTGACCGGAACAGCCCTTGCCAGTGGCTCGCACACCATTGATTTTTCAGATACCACCAATGGATGCTCTTCAGTCGTCACGCTAGTAGATGGAGCAATATATACGTTTGCTTTCAGCGGAACAGATGAAGCCGGAAATGTAGCTACCACCGTGACACGAACAGGAGTAACTTTTGATATCGGGGCAGCCTATGTCACAAGCGTCACCTCATCGACAGGTAACGGCTCATATAATGAAGGTGACAGTATATCTATTCAGATAGTTTTCAGTGAAGCGGTAAATGTCAGTGGCTCACCCACGTTAACCCTTGAAACAGGAGCAACGGATGCCGTTGTCGACTATGCCAGTGGATCAGGAACCGATACTCTCACCTTCAATTACACGGTCGGAACAGGAGAAAGCTCCTCCGACCTTGATTATACGGGCACCGACGCGCTCTCTCTCAACGGAGGCTCCATCAAAGATGCCGCTCTCAACGATGCCGACATTACCCTCCCAGCTGCGGCAGGAGCCAATTCTTTAGCGTTCAATAAAAACCTTCAAGTCGTTATAGTAACACCCGAAACTCCTGATGAGGAGGAAAATATACCGGAAGTCACATCGACTCCTTCTTCTTCTCAAAGCGGTGGCGGCGGATTCAGCGTAAGTAAATTAAGCAAACTCGGAGGGTTCAATAATTACACGTATGGAGGGTACGGCTTACACGGAACGCCAAAAAAACAACGCTCAAAAGAAGAAATTTCTCTTAATACTGCAATTCAAATTCCGAAAGAAACGCTCAAACCAAGTTCTAATAATACTCCACCGCAAAAAACCGCCCCCAATATAACAAATACAAACGAGCATTGGGCTGAACCTTACCTGACAACTCTCTACGAAAAAGGGATTGAGACAAATACAGTAACTCCTGATGAAACAATAACTCGTAGTGAGCTAACGTATGCCATAATGAGGACTTTTCATCCGGGACAAGGGACCTATCAACCTATTTTTAAAGATCTTTCTCCCCGGGATAAATATGCCAACGAAATAAGTGAAGCAGCAAAAATAGGCATCATTGAAGGTTACTACCTTGATGATGGCTTACCTTATTTTCTTGGTGATAAGAAAGTGACGCGGGCGGAAGCTTTAAAAATTATACTGCTCAGTAAAATCCCGGATATTGAAAGCCTCGTTTCACAGAATCAAAATGGATTCAGCGATATAAAAAAAGATGACTGGATCTACCCATATGCACAATATGCCAAAGAAAAAAATTTTATAAGCGGGTATGAAATAAAGAACGAAACCGAAGGAAAAGTTTCAGAATTCTATCGACTAAACCGCTCCTTAATCAAGGGAGATCAAGGGCCTGAAGTGCAAGAATTGCAGGAAATTCTGAAGGCTCTGGGTTATTATGAAAAAGAAGCCGATGGAATATTCGATGAAGATCTTATGGGGGCGCTACAGGAATATCAGACGGCAAAAGTTTTACCTGAGACCGGATACTTAGGGCCTCTTACACGAAAATCTTTACAGCAAGAAAGGCTCAAATCGGGGAAAATATACTACTTCAAACCAAACCAGCTGATCACTCGAGGTGAAGTGGCGAAACTATTGGTCCTCGTAAGTAACCTTGGAGAAAAAGTCATCTCGGAAGCATTGCAAGCAAAAGCTTGAAATGAGCAGATTACTTGCTGACACGTTCAACATATTCACCCGTGTCAGTATTCACGCGAATTTTATCCCCCGCCTTAATAAACAAAGGAGCCGCAACCATTGCTCCGGTTTCAATAGTCACCGGTTTGGTGCCCCCGGTAGCCGTATCGCCTTTTTCTCCAGGAGGAGCATCGGTCACAACGAAATCCATTTTTGGAGGCAATTGAATGCTAACCGGAAGATTATCCACAAAAACGACCGTCACTTCTCCACCATCCATCATATATTTACCCTGATCACCAACAATATCCGAGGATATTCCAAACTGTTCATAACTGTTATTATCCATAAACTGATACTCTTTCCCATCAAAATACGTATACTGACATTTTCTATACTCCATATTTGCTTCTTCGATTTGTTCACCCGATTTAAAGGTAACTTCGATAACCTTCAAACTTTTTACATTTTTCATTTTGGCGCGTGTAAAAGCGGATCCTTTTCCCGGGTTTACGAACTGATATCCTACCAAAATATAGGTATCGTTATTATATTTAATAGCAAGGCCTTTGCGAAAATCGGAAGTAGTCATAAAAAAACAAATGAGAAGAAAGCGTTCGCATTGTAATGGATTTTTAAAGAAATGGTCAACCTGACAATTTAAACCCCGGGATTATAAATCTTTATGCGGGAAAAAAAGGATATCTCGAATGTCACTGGTATTAGTGAGAAGCATAATTAATCGATCAACTCCCAAAGCTATACCCCCCGAAGGCGGCATGCCAAATTGAAGAGCATTGATAAAACTTTCATCCACAGGATAATCGGGTTTACCAAGTTTTTGGCGCTCAAGACGCTCAGCTTTCAAACGAGCTTCCTGCTCAACAGGATCAGTAAGCTCAGTAAAAGCATTGCATAACTCCATACCGGCAATATAAGCCTCAAATCGCTCGGCATACCGTTCATCATGCGGACATTTTTTCGAAAGTGCCGCCATGCTGGCAGGATATTCATACAAAATAACCGGTTTATCAAACCCTAGCTGCAGCTCTATTTCATTCATAAAAACCAGAAAAAACATATCGTCAAATGACGTTTTTTCAGTAATTCGATACAATTTTTTTTTGGTAACCGCTGCACGGAATCTATCAGGATCTTCTAATTCGTCCGGCTCAATGCCGGCATATTTTTTAAAAGCCTCACTCACTTTGAGACGAGTCCACGGTGGGGTCACATCTATTTCCGCAAGGGAAGCCGGCCCAATTGAAGGAACAGAGTAAGGAATTTTGGCTGATCCATGACACGATCGTGTAAGTTCAAAAACAAGATCTTCCATATCCTTCATTATTTCCGTGTAGTCAGAATAAGCACGATACCATTCCAGGATAGTAAATTCTGGATTATGAAGAGAGCTGTTCGTCTCTTTATTCCGAAAACTCTTACACATCTGAAAAATTTTTTCATACCCAGAAACAAGCAGTTTTTTCATGGCATATTCCGGAGAAGTAATTAAGTACAAATCCTCCCGATTCACGATATTATCCGGTCCAGGCTGACTTACAAACTCTGTTTTAAAAACATCCAGATAGGGCTCCATACCAGGCAGTTTTACAAGCGAAGGCGTGTCCACTTCAGTAAAATCCCGTGCATAAAAAAACTCACGTATCTTTTGAATAATTCGCATACGTTGGAGTAGTTTTTCCTTCAAATAAAGATCGATAACTATGCGGCGATAATTCGGACTTTCCCTCCCGATAAAAAATTCGTCTCGACAAACGGTAAGCACGGTAAATTCCAAAACCTTGTGAATCAAAACGGGGCGCCCATCAACAAAAGTTTCCTCGACAGTCTGTACTTTAAGCTGCACGATATCCCCGACATTCACACCTCCCTCATAAAAAAGATCTATTCTGCCTTTCTCGTTTTGTAAGACAAAACCATTATCTAAAATACCGATAATACGGCCATGAATAAAAGAGTCTGGATTAAAACGTTGAGTATTCATGTGGAAGGAGGAGGAGTTTTTTGAGTCGTTGTAATACTTCCACCCAATTTTTTAACCGATTCAGTCAATTCGGTTATCCAATGCAGGCCAAGATCTTCGATTCTAATGCGAAGACGCGTTCCACTTATATACCACTTAGAGTTATACTCCAATAGGTTCATGATATTTTCTGGTTTGACGAGGCTGGACATATGGAGAACGATCTCTTTCCCCTTTTTGATACCATAGGTCGCCTCAGATTTTATAGTGACCAGGCGGGCCTTTTTAGCAAAAATTTTCAGCTCTAAAATCTTGAAAAGATTAATAACCTCTATCGGCATTTTGCCATACTCTTCCAAAAGAGTGTCTCGAATTTCAGCAAGATACTCAATGGTATCAGCCGCAGACAGCCTTTGATAAGCATTAATTTTATCCTTCGAGTTGATGATATAGGTATCAGGAATAAAAGCGTTCATCGGAAGTTCAATAGAAATATCTTCCGGTTCCTCTTCACGCAAAACTTTCCCGGCTTTTAAGTCATCAACAGCCTTATTCAGCATACGAATAAAATGGCTTACCCCCACCACATTGATAACACCATGCTGCTTTGCGCCCAAAATATCACCAGCGCCACGAATTTCTAAATCTTTCATCGCAATTTCAAAACCGCTTCCCAGCTCGCTCGCTTCCACAATGGCGCGCAAACGCTTTTTGGCATCCAATTTGAGACGTTGCCCATGATAGAGAAAATAAGCATATGCCTGAGAACGGCCACGGCCAACCCGCCCACGTAATTGGTACAGTTGGGCCAATCCAAACCTTTCAGCATTATTCACAATAAGCGTATTGGCATTCGCCAGGTCGATCCCGTTTTCAATAATCGTAGAACTCACAAGCACATCAAAGGTATGATCCTTAAAAGCAAGAATCCTTTCCTCCAAATCACTACTCCCCAACTTCCCATGTGCGACGCCAAAACGGGCTTCGGGAACAAGTGCCCGAAGTTTATCAGCCATGCTATTGATAGTCTGAACTCTATTGTGCAAAAAGTAAATCTGTCCCCCACGGGCAATCTCCCGCAAAATGGCTTCACGAATCAATCCCGGCGAAAAACGTCGCACCTCTGTAATAACCGGCAAACGGCCAGGTGGAGGAGTGGTAATCGTTGAAATATCACGAAGTTTATTGAGAGCAATATTCAAAGTTCTCGGAATAGGGGTAGCCGTCATCGTCAAAATATCAACTTCCGTTTTCAGCTGTTTCAAAGCCTCCTTTTGCTTTACCCCGAATCGCTGCTCTTCATCGATAATGACCAGTCCCAGATCTTTAAAATGAACATCTTTTTGAAGAAGACGATGGGTTCCCACTACTATATCGACCTCCCCCTTTGCCAGTTTCTCCAAGATGACTTTCTGTTGAGATTCAGTGCGAAAACGACTAAGCAGTTCAATGCGAACATCAAATCCTTCCATTCTTTTTTCTAACGACCGATAGTGCTGATCGGCCAAAATAGTAATCGGAGAAATGAAAGCCACTTGCTTTCGATTTTGAACCGCTTTAAAAGCCGCCCGCATCGCTACTTCCGTTTTTCCGAAACCTACATCGCCACATATCAAACGATCCATCGGGGTATTGCGCTCCATATCATGTTTCACATCAACGCTCGCCTTCAACTGCCCAGGGGTTTCTTCATAAGGAAAGGCCTCTTCAAAAAGTCTCTGCGCATCATTATCCGGTTTAAAAGCAACTCCGGGAGCACTCTTGCGTTCAGCATAAAGCTGCAAAAGCTCTTTGGCGATAACCTCCGTTTCCTTCTGAACTTTTTTCGTGATGGTGTTCCATTCGGCCGATCCAAGTCGGGTTAACTTGGGAGGCTGCTCGTCAGCTCCGATAAATTTATTCACTTTATCTGCCTGATCAATCGGGACAAAAAGCTTATCGTTTTCAGCATATCCGATCTTAATATACTCACGGGTGACATCATCAATCGTCCGCTTATCAAGGCCTAAAAACCTGCCAATCCCGTGATTGGCATGCACGACATAATCATGCATCTTAAGGCCAGTCAAAAAATCGAGGTAAACTTTCTGATTATACACCTTTTTCTTCTCCTCTTTTAAAGTAGATATCTCCCGATCCGAAAGAATCAACAACTTAAGTTCGGGATTTTGAAAAGCATGAGGATACATATCCTCTTTCTGAAGGTGAACAATACAAATCCCCTGTCTCTTACGAAGAGCCTCATCTTTCCCGTCATACTGTAAATTATACTCATTAAGAATCCCCTCAATCTCAGCGGAATCTTTAGAAAAAAGAACCACTTTCCACCCATCCCTCATTTTTTCCCGCAAATCATTGGCAAAATCATAAGAGCCGCGATACTTCAAGACGGAAATGTAATGCAAATGTTGATGATTGGATTCATCTTCATTGAAAGAAACAAAGCCTATATACGGATATTTGCCGTATATTTCGTCAAAAATACTGTTCCAGCTATCATAATAATCATCAATAATATCGATTTCGTCTTCGATTAATAATGTACGATTAGACAAATAATCAGCAATACTCTGATCATATTGCTCAACAAGAAGAGGAGGAATGGTAACATCCCGAATACTCTCAATAACCTCTCCAGTCGACTGATCAAACGAATGAATCTCTTCGATCATATCGAACCCTATGGTAAAATTAAGAGGATCTTCGAGTCCCAAAGGGTAAATTTTTAAATTTTCTCCCTGTCGAGAATAAAAGCCTTTCTGCAAAAAAGCATCTTCAGACATTTGATACCCGAGAGAAATCAACCGTTCAAAAAGGTCGGTAAGCACTATCGTTTGGCCCTTTTTAAGATGGAGTGATTTTTCTTTAATTTCAGAATACAAAGGAAAATTAACCATCAGGTGAGCATACGGTGTAACAACTATTTTCCGATTTTTGCCCATAAGGTTATGCGTCAGCTCTAAAACCCTTAGCCGATTTTCCTCTTTTGTTTTTTTAGGATGAGCACTTTCAATCAACTCCTGTGTATAAACGGAAACCGGAATATCGGTCCATAACTGCAAAGCTTTCATAACGGCATCCTGAGCCACCATATCATTCACCACCCACAGAACGGTTGTAATATTTTCATTCTTTTTTAGGAGTTCCGCGACAATGAAAGCTTTTGAACTTTCGTTACCCGCACCGGAAAGAGTTATGCTTTTTTGGCCATCAAAAATGTCCAAAACTCTTCCGTTTTGAGAACTCGGAAAAAGACTGATAAGGTTATTCATAGCGGTACGGGGACTATATCTTGAGCGGCATTATTATGTAAATGTAGTCTTTGTCTTTAACAGGTCGGATAATGGCAGGCGAAAGTTTATCCTCCATCTCGAAAGAAACAACATCGGTTTGAATAAAATTCAAAACATCCAAAATATATTGCGCATTCAAAGCTATCTTATTATTTTCTCCGGAAATCTTAACATCCAGCTCGGCCCGCTCTTCACCCACCTTTGTCTCATCAGTACTGATCGATAACTTTCCGTCATTTGTGGCAGCCACCTTCACACTATTATTATTCTCTCTCGCAAAGAGGCTTACTCGACGAATAACCGTCATCAAATCTTCGGTTTTAACCTCCACTTTCGTTCGTGTCTCCTTGGGAATAATTTTTTCATACGGAGGAAATTTCCCTTCAATCAATCGAGACATCAACTGAACATTTCCGGTGGAAAAAAGTATTTGATTTTTTGAAATATTAATCTCAACTTCATCACTTTCCCCTTTTGATAATATTTTTCCAAGCTCCATAACCGTTTTTGCCGGAACAACACACTGTATACTGACACTGGTTTTATCTTTAAGTATAAGGGTCTTTTCCGACAAACGATAACTATCCGTCGCGACTATCTTCACCTGATCCTTATTCACATCAAACAAAACCCCTGAAAGAATAGGGCGAGAAGTATTAGTAGAGGCGCTAAAAGCTGTTTGGGTAATAGCCACCTCTAACTCTTTAGCTTTCACCTTAAACGTATTTTCCTTTTCTACTTTAGGAATAGAAGGAAACTCATGGGCGCTAATCCCTTTAATCTTTGTTTGAGACGTAGGAGATTTAATATGAACCGTTTCCCCTTCCACTAAAGATATCTCCAACTTTTCATCCTTCAAAAAACCTACATACGAAGTAATTAATTTAGCAGGAATAGTAGTACTTCCTTCAGCCTTCACCTCAACGGGCATGAAATACTGAATAGCTACTTCAAGATTTGTGGCGGAAAAATAAAGTTTTCCATCTCCGGTTTTCAAAAGAATATTATTAAGAACCGGTAAAGTAGTATTAGGCGTGATAGCCTTATTAACGATATTAAGAGCTCTCTCGAGGTCGGATTGAGAGCATATAATTTTCATACACTTTTGTTTAAATCGAAGACATTATAATTATATCTTTTTTAAAGACAAATCTTTTTATTTAGTATTAGTAAGGGATTGTTAAATATAGAAAATAAACGCGTAGTATGTTTAAAACTTTTTAAGAAAAAATAAAAAACGGCACCCTGATAATAAATATAACCCCATACGAGACCTTGTTACTATTTAACAAGTGTCGTCTAATACGTCATTTATTTTTACACAGGTAAAAAACATTCAGAAGTATCTGTTGAAAAGCATGTTTGAAGATTTTTTTTTAATATGGTAAAATTCAGCCATGTTTAAAAAAGTTTCCACAATTGTAATTTTTTCGCTTATCATTGCTGGATGTGGTGTTCAAAACCAGAGGGTTTATCCATATCCGTTTGACACGGCCCATGTTGAGTTTTCAATAAAAGGAGCTATGAATGGGAAAAGTACCCTTTACATAAAAGGAGATAATTATTTTCAGGAGTTTATAGGAATAGAAAAAGAAGAGGGTAAAGATAAAGAGGTTCACAATATCATAATAGAGCGGGATGGATTGGTGTACCAAATAGATATGAATAAAAAAACAGGACAAAAAATAGAAGACCCAACCTATAAAATAATGAAAGAGACGGAACAGAGTAAAAAAATGCAGAAATTGATCGATATTCAGGTTGGCGTCAATGAGGAAAAAAGTAGTAAATCGGTAACGACAAAAGTAACAAAAGAAGGAACGAAAGAGGTGGCGGGAAAAACATGCGAACTGTACAAAACAGCCTTCAGTGAAGCGGGAGAAACCGAGATGTGTTTATGGGGAGGGATTCCTCTTTATACCGTTTTAAATATTCCATCCGTCAGTATTAAAAATGTATCTGAGGCGAGTCTTGTAGAAACCAACATACCGGTTGACGACAAGCGGTTTGAAGTGCCGAAAGATATTACTTTTCAAGAATAGTTGCGATGATATACCTTGATCACGCGGCGGCAACGCCCCTTTCGGATGAGGCATTGCAGGCGATGCGTCCATACTTTCAGGATTACTTTGCGAACCCTTCAAGCATTTACGAAATGGCAAGAAATGCAAGGGCGGGGGTAGATAGTGCAAGAAAAATTATAGGGGCAATAATAGGGGCGGAGCCATTTGATAAGGAAATAATTTTTACGTCAGGCGGAACGGAAGCGAATAACTGGATAGTAAACGGGATGGCGGAATCTTTGAAAAAAAAAGGAAATCACATTATATCAACAGAAATTGAACACGAATCGATACTCGAGCCACTTAAGCAAATGAAACTTAAGGGTTTTGATATAACATACCTTCCCGTAAATAATAAAGGATTAATAAGCCCGAATGATGTAGAAAAAAGTATTCGCCCAGAAACCATTTTTGCCTCAATAATTTATGCTAATAATGAAATAGGAACCATTCAGGATATTCCCTCGATTGCGAAAATATTCAGAAACCATAATATCCCACTTCATATCGATGCCTGTCAGGCAGCAGGACAAATAAATATTAATGTTCAGGAACTTGGAATTGATGCCATGACCCTCAATAGTGGAAAAATATACGGTCCGAAAGGGGCCGGATGCTTATATATAAAAAAAGGCCTCACAGTAACACCTTTCTTTTTTGGGGGTGGTCAGGAGTTTAGAATGCGTGCGGGAACAGAAAACGTACCGGCAATAGTAGGATTTGCCACGGCACTTGAAAAAGCGGAATCGGTAAAGGGCCAAGAGTCAGTTCGAATGAAAAAATTAAGCACCCTGCTCATAAGAAAACTTACCGGAATTCCCGGAATAAAGCTTAATGGAGACCCTGAAAAAAGATTACCGAACAACGTCAATCTCACTATTCAGGGTGTCAGTAACGAAACACTCCTCTTGCAACTGGATATGAAAGGAATTGCCGCATCAGCAGGATCTGCCTGTTCGTCTGGATCTTTGGACCCATCCCATGTATTATTGGCTCTAGGATTAACAAAGGAGGAGGCAAAATCTTCATTGCGTTTAACCTTGGGCCGCGACAACACGGAGGAGGAAATAGAAAAAGCGGCAATAATAATTGAAGAATCGATTCGTTCCTTAAGAGAATAAAACTATGAATACCATTATTGAAAATATAGGATTAATAACAGGCGCTCTTTTGATAGGAAGTTTATGCGGACTTTTCGTTCTCCGTCCGAGAAAAGTGCGTTCCGTCCAGGATTTTGAACAAAAAGCAGAAAAACAAAAAAATGAGGCGGAAGAAAGGGCGAAAAAAATCATGGAAGAGGCAAAAGCGAAAGCGAAGAGGATGAAAGATTCAACCATGGAAGATGAAACCGTTTTAACCGAACAGTTTAAAAGAATAGAAGCAATCATAAAATTTAAAGAGGATCAATTGGAGAAAAAAAATCAAAAATTAGGTGAAGAAAAAGCCATATTCGAACAAGAAAAAAAAATACTCGATACCTTCAGGGAAAAGAATAAATCGGCCAGGAAAAACTACATTATGAATCTTTCGGAACGGGCGGCTCAAAAGCCGGAGGATGCAAGGACTCAGCTGCTTCACGACCTGGATATAGATCTTGAATTGGTAAAGGAAAACCGCCTGCGTAAATATGAAGAGTATCTGGGCGAAGACAAAGTGCGAATAGCAAAAAATATGGTAACGGAAGTAATACAGCGATACGCCAGTCCAACCTCGGTAGAAAAAAAGAATCTGGCCGTCACTGTTTCACGAGACGAAATCAAAGGAAAAATTCTCGGGAAAAATGCTGAAAATCTTTTACTATTGGAAGAGCTGACAGGCGTCGACATCATATTTAACGACTCCCCAAACACCATCATTGTGTCCTGTTTTGATTTGGTGCGAAAACATATTGCCCGTGAGACGATTCAAAAATTATTAAAAGAAAAAATCATAACACCCGAAAAAATCCGGCAAAAACTGGCAGAAGCGAAAATCGAAACCGATCGAACCCTCATACACATAGGACGGGAAACCATAAAAAAACTCGAACTTAATGGAAGAAATCTCCCAGCCGATTTTGCGAAAATCGTAGGAAGATTGTCATTCAGAACAAGTTATGGACAGAATATTTTGAAGCACTCCTTCGAAGTGGGGAACTTCACCATGATGCTGGGAAGTGAGTTGGGATTAAATATGGAAACCTGCAAAGTGGCAGGATTCTTTCATGATCTAGGCAAGGCAATTGATCAAGAGGTGGGTGGATCGCATGACGTACTCACGAAAGAGATCATGCAAAAATTCCAGTTCCCAGAAGACGAAATTCATGCGGCATGGGCGCATCACGATGCTGAACCTCAAAGAACGGCGGAAGCCATGTTGGTAAAGGCAGGAGATGCCATATCCGCAGGGCGTCCCGGAGCGCGCCAGGAATCCCTGGAAAAATATATAGAACGCATTCGCGCCATAGAAACGATCTCTAACTCCTATGAGGGGGTATCGAAATCATTTGCTATTTCTGCCGGTCGTGAAGTTCGTGTTATGGTTGAGCCGGCCATGATGAAAGATGAAGATCTGGAGCACTTGGCAAAAAACATCGCCCTCGAAATACAGGGAAATGTTGCTTATCCGGGTAAAATCAAAGTCAATATTATTCGAAAAACGCTCACCTCAACTCACGCAAAAGAGAAAAAAGTAAAAACCATGGCGTAAAGCGAACTATATAATATTTCTTGCATGTATGACGTTGCTATCATTGGGTGCGGACCCGCAGGCCTGAGTGCTGCCATCTATACCGCTCGCGCACAATTAAAAACCATACTCTTTGGTGACCCGACAAAAGGGAACCTTTATAAATCTCACATCATCGGCAACTACTTTGGATTCCCGGAAACAATCACGGGACCCGCCTTGACGGAAAAAGGGCTGGAGCACATAAAAAAATTGAATGCCGAGCATCAAAATGTTGAAATAGTCGACATTCGCTTAAATGATGATGGACAGTTTATCCTCAAAGATTCGACGCAAAAAGAAATAGAAAGCAAAACAGTCATCATCGCCACCGGCCAAAGCTACGCGCTGAGCGGTATTAAAAATGAAAAAGAACTCACAGGAAAAGGAGTTTCTTATTGTGTCATTTGTGACGGCTATTTTTTTAGGAATAAGGAAGTCGTCGTTATAGGTCATGGAAATTATGCCGCTGAAGAAGCACTCCAGCTTTTAAATTACACTCAAAAAATAAAGATACTTAGCCACGGGAAAGAGTTTAATTTTTCTTCTGAAATGGAGACTGCTCTAAAAAAAACATCCATAGTATTAGAAAAAACCGTTCGTATTAAGGAAATAGCAGGGGCTCATAAGGCGGAAAAACTGATATTTACTGACGGCACGGAACATCCAACGGAAGGAGTTTTTATGGCCGTTGGAGTAGCGGGAGCGGTTTCATTTGCAAAAAAACTGGGAATCGAAATGAACGGAAGTTACATAAAAGTGAATATGGAGGGGCAAACAAACATTCCTGGACTTTTTGCGGCCGGAGATTGCACCGGCTCGCCTCCCCAAGTAGCTACCAGTGTTGGGAATGGCTGCAACGCAGCGCTCAGCGCGATAAAAAAATTAAGAGGAGTAAAAGTTTATCTGCAGTATGAATAAATTCATGCTGACAGCTTGCAAAAAAATGCTCTTTTGTTATAATTCCACGCAATGAATCAAACTCCCCCCGACAATTCAGAAAATAAACCTCAGGAGAAAAAGAAGCGAAGTGGAGGAATCGATAAACTGGTCATGAGTCTTATCATTGGAGCTGCCGTCGGTTCCGTGGTGGGAATAAGTGTAAAAGAACAAAAAAAACGTGGTTTTTTTTCTTCACTCAAAGGGTTTTTAAGCAAAAAACCTACCACTTCTAAGGCGGTAGAAAAAAGCGAACCCTCCATGAAAAAAATACCGGATGAATCAAAATAAATAATAAAGCGAGAGTCAAAATCTGTTCAGTGCAAAGTATTGGGAAGTAATAAAAAAATCTATTTACAAAAAGTGTAATAGTTTTTATTCGCAGTAAAAATTGTTTGTTTTGAAAAAGAGTAATGAAAACCTTGCATGGTACGGCTGTCCTCCAAAATCACAGCCCAACAAAGCGTGCACTTGACGCTGGGGATTCTGCGG
>CAYSYL010000020.1:0-3793 GCA_964435355.1 uncultured Candidatus Peribacteria bacterium
CTATTGCCTGGGGCTTACTCTTTGGTGTGAAATTTTTAACAAAACGGTGTCGATGGTATGTTCCAGGGATTATAGCCTGTGTTATGGGAGGGCTTTGTCTTTTGTATGCTTTCTTTGTGTCGACTCCCTTGGAATGTTATCTGAATGATGTGATATTTTGCGGTGTTGGTGGTTTAGTGCTTGGTATGTTGTATGGGATTATTTTTTTGATAGCCGGGCTGGTGTGGTTTTTTAAGGGGTTTGTCAGAGTGAAATGCAACAAATCCTCTGCTCATTTTTGAAAGATTTTTTACATTTTTGTTTAAAAAATTATGTTTTATTTTATCCCATCTGTAACTTCATGGAAATTTCTCCGAAGGTTTTATATGCAATTTTCCTGTATAATATTTTTTGCCATACCTTTATTTTTTTCACCTGTTTTTGCCGCCAATTTCCATGATTTGAGTACGGATCATATTCATTATAAAGGCTTGAAGTATATGTTAGATATTGGCGCTATGGAGGGATATCCAGATGGGACTCTTCGTCCCGATGCGGTCGTGAGTCGTGCTGAATTTTTGAAAATTATTTTACAGGGAACCGATCATATGCGGCTTGGGATCGGAGACCGTAAAAACTGTTTTCCAGATGTAACGACTGAATGGTACGCTCCTTTTGTTTGTTACGCTTTTGACCAGGGACTGGTGAAGGGTTATCCTGATGGACTTTTTCATCCCGAACAGCCGGTTAATTTTGTTGAGGCGGCAAAAATACTTCATATCCTCTTTTATGGCGATTTGCCTCGTGATGAAAAACGATGGTATCGGCCCTATGTTAAAATTTTGACTCGTGAAAGAAGAGTTCCTTTTACCATAGACTCACTTAATAAATTCATTACCCGCGGTGAGACGGCCATGTTGGTATGGGCTCTTGCGAAACCTATGCCTCTTATTCCTGAAGGTGGCTTTGTGTTTGATCAAAATGGTGCAGCCCGGCAAGTTATGGGAGGTTTTACAAGAGATGATAAGCACGTCTATCACGGTCAGGCGATTCTGGATTTAGATCCCAAATCTTTTCAATTAGTAACGCAGAAATATGGCAAAGATAATCGGTATGTTTACTATCTTGGAAATCGAAAAAATGAAGTGGATGCCAAAACTTTTCATCGCCTGAACGATTCTTCTTATTATAAGGATGCGAAATATATTTATTATGAGGACTATTATGTTCTCAGAGGTCATAAAGTTATTCAAAATGTCGATTACGCCACTTTTGTTCCGTTAAACGGGAATTATGCCCAGGATAAAAACCATGTTTATTACGAAGGGGATGTTTTGGATGCCGATGTGGCTACTTTTTCTCTTTTGAATCCTGATCAGTTTCTTTCGTATGCGAAAGACAAACAACAAATTTTTTATTCGGGACAAAAGGTCGGGGGGGTCGATGCGGCTTCTTTTGAGCCGCTTCTGTATCCTTTTGTGAAAGATAAGAATGGTATCTTCACTGTTAAATCCCAATATTTGGGTGATTTTCAATATGTGGCGGAATCGCTTCCAAAGGTGAATCCAAAAGCATTTCAGGCTCTCCCTTACTCATATGGAAAAGATAATTGGAACGTTTATTGGCTTGATGAGTCATCAAAGCCGGCCACTATAGTCCCCGGGGCAGATGCTTTGACCTTCTCAACAACTGAAGGTTCCTATCAGGCGAAGGATAAAAACTTTATTTATTATCGTGGAAAGCCAATCGATGGTTCTGATGGCTCTACAGCTGTACTTATGCCCGATGGATTCGTTAAGGATAAAAATCATGTCTATCGTTTCGATAAAATCTTAACGGATGTTGATGCCAAAACTTTTGAATCTTTAGGCGATGGATATGCAAAAGATAAAAATTCAGTATATTTTTTCGCTGTGAGTTCATCATTTATGACCATTGTCCCAAATGCTGATATTAAAACTTTTGAAGTTACCCGTTTTGGATATGCCAAAGATAATTATGCTGTTTATTATCATGGTATTGCAGGAAAAAGGGAATATTCGCCTGTCTGAAAACTGAATTGAAAAAACTTTCTTCTTCCGTCGATTGGTGTAGAGTTTTATTATGAACCCCAAACGCGTTCGACAACTTAATACGATGATCTACCAGGACGGGCCGATTCTTTATTGGATGAGCCGTGATCAGCGCGTTCGGGATAACTGGGCTCTCATTTTTGCTCAGGAATTGGCAAAGAAGAATAATGTTCCTTTCGGGGTTATTTTTAATTTGGTACCGGACTTTTTGGGCGGAGGACTTCGCCAGCTGGATTTTAAAGTGAAAGGTTTACAAGAGGTGGAGGCCGATTTGAAACAAAAAAACATTCCATTTTTTTTACTCCATGAAAAAAAGAGCGAAGTCCAACTCCTTGAGTTTATCGAAAATAATAAAGTGGGAGCTTTGGTGACGGATTTTTCTCCTCTCACGATTTGCCGTCAGTGGATTCGCTCCGTCAATGAAAAATTGAACATCCCTTTTTATGAAGTTGATGCCCATAATATTGTTCCCTGCTGGATTGCTTCGGAAAAGCAGGAGTTTTCAGCCCGAACGATTCGGCCAAAAATTCACTCCCACTTACCGGAATTTTTAGAAGAGTTTCCTCCGGTTCAAGAACAGCGACTGTTGTGGCCTCACTTCCGCATGACTGTTTCCACTGATTGGGAGAGAGTTGTTCAAGATTCCAACGTTGATCGGCACGTTCTTCCGGTTTCCTGGATTAAACCTGGTTCAAAAGCCGCTTTGAAAGCCTTGAAACTGTTTTTGGAAACTCAATTGTCGAATTATGCGGAAGCCCGAAATGATCCTTCAAGAGAAGCACTTTCGAATCTGTCTCCCTATTTTCACTATGGGCATTTGTCGCCTCAGCGTGCCGCTTTATTGGTCCAGAATTGTGATGTAACTATCAAGAGCCAGGAGGTTTTTTTGGAGGAAATGATTGTTCGACGTGAACTGGCTGATAACTATTGTTACTTTAATCCGCACTACGACCGTTTTGAGGGATTTCCTTTATGGGCACAAAAAACCCTTGAGGAACATTTTACCGATTCTCGGGAACATATCTATTCTCTCGGGGAGTTTGAAGGGGCGCAGACTCATGATGAGCTATGGAATGCGGCTCAAATGGAAATGGTGAAGACGGGCAAGATGCATGGATATATGCGGATGTACTGGGCCAAGAAGATTTTAGAATGGACAAAAAATCCGATGGAGGCTCAAAAAATCGCTCTTTACCTTAACGATAAGTATGAACTTGATGGTCGTGATCCGAATGGTTATACAGGAGTGGCCTGGTCGATTGGAGGAGTTCACGATCGTCCATGGTTTAAGCGGCCAATTTTTGGCGCTATTCGCTATATGAGTTACAATGGGTGCAAATCCAAATTTGACATCAAAGCGTACGTTGAAAAAGTTATGAGAATCGAATAATATCACCGCGCACGAGCGTGGATGGGTATATAAATGGGAAGACAACAAGAATGGGAGTCCCCGCCGAGTATACAGTGCGAGCGCGGAGGAAGTTTGTGCTTTGGGTCTTGAGGGCCCCAAACCACAAACTTCCGGAGCTCTATCAATAAGGAGAGATGGCTGAGTGGTCGAAAGCGCTACTCTCGAAAAGTAGTAAGGGCGCAAGCTCTTCGAGGGTTCGAATCCCTCTCTCTCCGCCAGATATCCTAAACAAGGTATCCATGACCCGCTATCCTATGGCGATGTAGTTATGTATACAAGATGTTTTTTGATCGTAAAAAGGCTCTTGTTGCCTTGACGATGCTACTAGACC
>CAYSYL010000020.1:3803-19197 GCA_964435355.1 uncultured Candidatus Peribacteria bacterium
GGCGCAAGCTCTTCGAGGGTTCGAATCCCTCTCTCTCCGCCAGGTGATTCTAAAAAGTTCATTTTTACCCATACTCTGATGGCAACCTCTAAAATCACCAATTCTTTATTGGCAATTATGTTTTATTCTCTAAAACTTCAAGGCTACAAACCACGCTATTGTTTATATTAGCCGGTGTGTATTGGTAAAAACTGTCTGGACAAACCCAGTCACCTTGCTTTGTTGATCTTTTGAGTTGGAACAGATCCCCCTATTTGTTTTTCCCCTTCTTATTTTGGTTACCAAAATTCTGAAGAAAAGCTTGAACACTTGCTTGAGAAGCAGAAGCCACTGGTGTTTTTACCTTGGTTGGAGCAGGTAAGGCTGCATCTCGCGAAACGGTGCTCTGTTTGAAACTCAGGCGTGGATCCAGTGAGATGGCGGTCGCCCATGAAAGACGTATTTTGTGAGCATCGGCAACTTCCTGAACGGTAGGGCCTTTCCCTTCATTACCTTCCCAATCAAATGATTGGTAGTTAGATTGATACCAATGTCCTACTCCGCTTTTATTCCAGAGATGATGGGCAGTAGCTTGACCATCCCTGTAATCCACTGATGTGACGTTCCAGTCTGGAACCTCGACAATACCGCGAAGCTGACTCTCACCTTCACGGCGACTTCCCGCACATGTGGGAAAACCATATTCAAGCGGAGCGAGTCCGCTGGTATTAATGGTTGTTTGATTCCTGCTTGGAACGCCTGGAAAGGTAATTCCAACAATTGGACGATCGCCTCCTAAATAAAGGGTTTTTCCTGCTACTTTAGCTCCAAAGCCTTCACCGTATGAGCGTCCATACCTTTTTACGAATGCTTCAGGGGCAGTCTTATAAAGATACCATTGAACTGGTTTGCCCGGGACCTCCATGGCTTCACGTAGCGCCTCTTCATCATGTAATTTCTTTATTTCAACCTCTTTCCGTCTTGCTAATTCATCCGCAATAGTCGACTCAACTGTCTCCACATATCCGCGATATGATACTATTGATTGACGAAGCTTGTCGATATCATGCCAGCCAATGATCACATCGTATAGATGCAATTCCCTGGGAATATCAATCCAGTACTCTTTTGCCCGTTGTAAAGCATTCCACATTTTTTCACGAAGCTGACGTATCTCTTCGCTAGCCCTATCATATTCTTCCCATTCCTGCTTTAAGGTTGCGACCCCATTGTCCTCCGCTTCTTTCCATTGCGCTTCGCGTTCCGTCTTGAGTTTTTCCCATTCCTGATTGTATCTTTTTTTCCATTCTTCCGGAGTCATGGTGTACAGTCTTGGATCGTCTGGTATAGAGATAGGTTTATTTTCTTCTGGATCTACAATGCTTTTCAGTTTTCCTCGATACCCAGCAAGCATGGATAAACGCAGCCATTCTGGAGCCCTCTCATCGTAGTCATCATCCCAGGTTACTTTATAGATTTTAACCCCTGAATTCATGGGGCGATCAACGTATATTGTTTTGGGACTTCCTAGTTGGGAAAATCGATCGTGCTCTGTTTCTCTGGCTCCAACTACCAAGAACCAATGCTTTACTATCTTCAACTCTGGACTGCTATAAGTATCATAGTACTGCATATCATCTTCTGACCATTTTCTTGTCAGGCCGCCACCGATAATTTCCTGAAGGCTTTTGCAAAATAGGTATGTTTGGCCAGGCGACTGGAGTGTTATAATTTCTTTCAGAATTGCTTGGACTTCACAGTTCTTTTCGGCAATTTCCATACGGAGTTTTGCTATTTGCTCAGGGGTTTTTATGGTACTTTGCAAACGACTAATAATACTAGCTTGTTGTTCAGCAGGTAATAATTTAAAGGCATCTCTAAGGGTCGGATGTGACATATAGAAGCGTGAGGTCACATCGCCACAATCTGCCACTGGAATAAAAGCTTCCACTTCAGGTAATTCTTTCAATAAAAATCCCGCTTTTATCGGCTCACTTTCTTTTATCTCTCCTGTCCGGCCTGATGGAGTCGTTTCCCAATGTCCTGACCAATAAGCTTCCGTAGCAGTCATACGACGATCTCCAAATTCGTTTAAATAGGTCAAAATGATTGTTGGTTCGTTTATTCTTTTCTCCACCTTTATACTAGCGGGTTCACCAAATTCGGCAAAAAATTGATCACCATCTTTTTTATTACTAATCCAATTGTTCCATATTTTTTCCCTTGCTGTATGTTTTGTTAGGGCTTCTTTATATGGTCTGTTTTTTTCACATACTTGCTTATCTGAAATTGGGCAAGTTCCACGGGGAGCATACTCCTTATTCACACATTTTGCTGTCCATTCCTGTATATCTCCAATTGCCCGTCCAGTAGGTACCAGCTCCCACTGAGGCGGAGTTATGCAATCGAGGCATTCTACATTTAAAGCCTGGATCTGTGGGCCTTTCTGACCGGGACCTATTTCCCCAATTCGTACCTTCTTTTTTTCGTTTGGCACATTTCCCCTGCCTGGTTTTAAATGACCACAGAGTTCGCTAAAATGGACAAATACGGTTCTTCCATTATCTAATAAAAGACTTCCGCAGCCTTTATCTTTATTCCAGCGGGTGGGCATGAGCGTTGCATCGACATTTTTCATTCTCTCTAATGGCAGTAATGAACTACTTTCCGGTGGATTTCTTCCATCAAATTTTTCTGCTCCCATATATTTGGATTAATAAATAATTTTTTTTCTTTATAAATTGGGATTTTTGCTGAGTATGTCAGTTGTATGAAAATTAAAACTTCGGCATCATTGTTGGGAATAAGCGCTCGAGGGGATGCACGACGGGGGTCTAGTCCCGTCGTGCGTCGGTTCGAACGCTCATGCGGCTTCCTTGCGGAAGTCCATGAGGCGTATGCGGCGCAGTGTCAACACTGCGACTTTTTTGCCCATATACCGCCGGGACCAGCGTGTTCGGATTCATGCCTTACCGAACATGGCGAGCCTGAGTTTTAACCTGCTCAGGTCACGGGGTGTGTGGTTGGAGACCTCTTTGGCCCGGTGCACCACGTAGCACCGGAGAGGCATGAATGCTGGGGGCCTTTCAGCCGCCCAGCTCGGTCGCTTCGCGGGCCCACGTGCCCGCGATGGCAGACAAGCGGCCCTTCTGGTCGTCCGGCGCCTCCGCCGAGGCCTTGCGGGCCCCCTCGGAGACGCGGGTGAACCACGCCGCGCACTCCCGGGCGTTCCCGGGGGTGAACTTCGCGGCGGCCGCGAGGCTCGTCGCGATGGCGCCGCAGGTCAGCCGCCGGCTCTTCACCGGTGGTGCGTCCCCCTCTCTGCCGACCGACAAGGCCAAGAAGGCCCCGTACAGATCGGCGGGCGCGGGCGCGGGCGCCTCTCCCCCCCACTCCTCCGCCTGGCGGAGGGTGGTCTCCACCGCCTTCGCCCACGCGGCGAAGGCGGTGGAGACGGAGAAAGAGGACGTGCTGGAAGCGTTCATGTCGAATCTCCTTTCCCGGTCTGGATACCGCCGGGAGCGGGTCGCGATCTTTGATAGGCTTGCGCCCAGCGGTTTGCCTCCGCTGACATTTCTTCCTAGGTTTTCACCCAAGTAAAGATGGTCATGCGCCACCTCTCCGCACTTTTGAATCCTTCTGGATTGAACCTTCATCAGGCTCTACAGCTGGAATCACGGCAGCGAATGCCGCGCAGAAGAGTCTTAAAAGCAACTACACACCCATTTCTGGATGCTGTCGCTCTTAAAAAGCTTCCACTTTGAACCTTGCGGCTCACCAAACACCATCAAATTGGCTTGAGGGCACTTGGTGAGCAGCAAGAAATTGGTAATTTGCTGATAAATGATGCCGAGTTTTTAAAGAGCGAAATCTTTTATTGCTGCTGTTTTCTTAGGATGAAAATAAATAATAACAATTTTTTCATAATATGTCAATTAACTATGAACGACAAATTATACTAAGTGAGACTTAATCTTATTATTAAGCCATTAAAATGTGCCAACTAATATTTGGCAACTAATGATATTTTCTGATACAATGACGTTACTTAACCATTTTTTATGATTCGAGAAACTCTTAAAAAACTTGGACTTAATGAAAAAGAAATCACCATTTATTTGGCTTTGCTTTCTTTAGGAAACGCTCCAGCCTCGGTCCTGGGTCAACGCACGAAAATTACCCGAAGCACAGCCCAATACACCTCCCAAAAATTAGTAAAAAAAGGCCTTATACGCTCCATTCAAAAAAACAATACTTTTATTTACACTCCAGAATCACCTGATAAACTTCTGTATTTATTAGACCAGGAAAAAAAAGTGATAGCTGAAAAAACCGATCAAACCAATCGAATTATCGGCGAACTGAAAAGTATGATTAATCCTCAGGCGATTTTACCAAAAGTGAGATTTTTCGAGGGAAAAGATGGTTTAATTGACCTCTATAGAGAAATTTTAGAACTCCGAACTCCTATTGATAGTTTTGAAGATAAAGGCGAAATGGCCGCATTTATTCCGGAGTTTATCCCGGAATTTATTCAGACTCGCATTGAGCGGAAAATCTTTAATCGGGTTATTTGCCCTGCTGAAAATACTGTCAATAAAAATGATATAAAAGAGTTTCGAGAAACACGCTTTATCTCTAAGAGTAAATTTCCTTTTTCTTGTGACATTAAAATTTGCAAGGATCTCGTGAGCATTTTCTCTTTCGATAAAAATACGGCCGTAGGAATTGCGATACAACATCAAGACATCGCAAAAAATTTTCATATTCTTTTTAATTTTATGTGGAACAGTTTTGACGATTGATAAATTATTTATGCTGCTAATCGTGCGCGTTGTTCTGTGACTTTTCCCAAGACATTGCCGGTGGCATCAAGTTGAGAAAGGTAATTGTTATCATTCGCAACTTCATCTAATTTTTTGAGTTCATGCCCAGGCTCCAGATGTTCTTTTAGATATTGCAGTTTCTCCTCATCTTTAGTGAGAACTACCGCTAATGGCACGGCTTCATTTTGATTAAAATCTTCACCTTCAAAACCTTTTCCGGTAATGATATATATGTCATTATCCGTGTTTTTTTGAACTTCTAGAAGCTCGGCTATACGATAGTACCAACCATCGTTATCTCGCACATTATCGTCAACATATATTCCATTCGTATTCAGTTTATTGGCAACATTCCCCATAAATTCTATATAATCCTGGCCACGTAAATACACTGTTGATCTTACTCCTAGGGCGACATCTAACTGCTTATCTTTGAGGTTTTTGACATCTTTGAAGTCACTGACAATAGTGCCGGCAGGATACGCAGGGATATGATCGTAGATATTTATAGTTTCACCAGGAGCAACAAAATAAGTTTGGAGGTTTGTAGCAAGCGCCTCACAAATTCGTGCAAAGTTTTCTGTCTGAGGCTTCGCGAGTTTATAAGGATAAATAACATTGCCTGTTGAATCGCGGGTACTAATGGTTTGTGGAACACAATCAACCGTTTTCAATAATGGCGCTTTTCGAATCAAATGATGAATGAGTTGTTGAGGGTTTTGTTTCAAAGCTTCGAGTACATCCTGATCATATTCAAAATGATCGAAAGCAGTTTGACCTTCTTTGATCACTAAAATCCGATACAGAAAATCACAAATAAGACCTTTTTCTTCATCATTTATTGGTTGAAGTTTTTCGAAATCCAAAATATTACCGATGAGCTTATTCAAAGGATAATAAAGTTTATCGCACAAAGCCAAATCGATATAGCCAGCAACTGACTGTCCACGATCCTTTTTATAGGTTCCGTTGCCCGGGCCGAATTCCAATAAAAGTTGTTGCTTACCATCTCGAGCAAAATGAGCGAGGAATTGTTTTACATCGAAGCCAAATCTGCGGTTATATTCCTCAGCGGTCCGATCAACCCGCCAATGAATTTCTGGTACTGGTGCCAAAAGTCCGCGAGCGTGGAACCCTTGTAAAAGTGCCGTTCCTAAATGAAACGCGTCGAAACTTGTGACCGTCTGTTTTTGCAGTTTTTCGTAACGCCTCAAATCGACGTCTTTTTCTTGCAAAGCTGTACTTAATGATACAGCAGAGGCCCGCATGGCTGATTGAAGTTCGTTCTCATGAGCAAGCCCACTTATTAATTCAGCAATAACTGTTTGTTTTTCTCTTCCCGATTTAGCAGCAAGTGCATTTTTTGCTTCTTCCAATAGATGTTTACCTCGGTAGAGAAAAGCCTTATATAGTTGTTGTTGATCTAATTCATCGGATAATTCCGCTATTTTTGAAGCCATTTGTTCTGCATTTTTGATAAACTCATTATATTGAGTAAAAACCACTTGCATATCAGCATCTTCGGCTAAATCTAAAATTGTATTACCGAATTCAACATCATCTGCACAAGCTAGAAATGAATTAAGGATTGCTTGCTCTGGATAAGTTTTTAAAATTCCACGTAATCTTTCAAAAGTCGCACTATTTTTTGTCTGCAAGAAGTGCAGCAAATGAATCTGCGAACGAAGTGGGATATCAGCCAATCTGCAGCCAAGGTCTTCTTCAATTGCTTTTCTGAGATTTGGCGCATGTAAATGTTGTAAAAGTAGAGGTATGTCTTCATCTCTTCCCTTAGAAAAAGGATGAAGTTTTGGATCATTGGCTATCTCAGTGTAATCTTGGAAGTGTATTGGTACCAAATGGTCTAACTGCTCTCTTTCCAATTTTTGTAATTCTGGAATTAAGCGTTCTCTTATAGCATTAAAATTTTGTACTACTTTTTTTTCTAAAGCCACCTGCCTTGTTAAATCTATGCCAGAATCTTCTACTAGTTGGGCTACAGCACTTCTATATCTTTCATCTGCTCTTTCCCGCATGGTTGCATATTTGCCTTTGTTATTGTTAAACTCTTCATATAAATGATCAAATTCTTCTGAAATTTCTCCTTCAGCGAACACGCTTTTTGCTCTTTGAGCGGTACTCATTATATGAGTAATTCGTAAAGCTGCTTCAAATGCTATGCTCAAATTTTTTTCTAAATCTGCGTCTTGAATAAGAGCATGCTCATTTTTTACTAAGTTTTCTACAATGGAAGGAGGAATTTTCCCAAGAGCTTCCTTAATTTTTTCTACAAATACTTTTTGTTTTTCACACATGAATTCATATTGTATGTCTTTTTTATACTTTTGAATGAGAGTATTTAAATCTAGCATCGAAAAATGATCTTTCCATTCCTGTGGACTTAATTCAATTCCTACTGTATGCCAGTTTTCAAAGGCTTTTTCCCCATAAGTAGGTTCGAAAACCTCCTTTTGTAAAAAATCTAAAACCCTGTTAGGATCAGCTCTATCTCCCCATTGCTGTAAGTAATGCAGTGCTTTTCTTATTGAAACAATGGAAGCTCCTCGAGATTCAGGTAGAGATTCTTTATGGTAAAATCCAAATTTTTGAGGAAGATTCGTATGGGTAAATATTCCTAAAGCATCCGCTGCTATCGCTAAAAGTTTTTCATTATTTTCCATCGGATCATCTGGAAGTACTTGCCGGATTAAAGCTTGATGCTCAACCATATCAGTCTCAGCAAGTGATTCAGTACTTCTACCAAATCTAGCGCCAGATCTAGTAACGAGAGGTTGCGTACGTGCTACACTTTCTTGGTCAATCTTCCGTAAAGCTGATTGAGCTGCATAGTGTACAAATGGTATCGAGTAAATACGATCTATGTCATGAATAAGCTGTTGTGCACGTAGTTCAGCGCCAATTAATCCAATGGCGCGAGCTTTTGCCGTTACAGTGTGAAGAAGGTGTATGATATCAAGTATTTGAGGTACGGATTGATTTCTTAGTTCTTCAATCAATGGATCCGCCTCATTATTTTTAGTTGGATGTAAAGTAGCTGCCAGCTCATTGACCAACCTATCGCCAAGCCAGGCCTGTGCTTCAGGAATTCGAGTGACTTTCGCAGCAAGTAAAAGATGCTCTCTGGTCGGCAAGTTATTTATAATATTTGGACTCCGGGAAAAAAAGCGTCTGTCTATGATCTGTAAAAAATTCTGTAATTTTCCTTCATGTCCTCGACTTCTATCTCTTCTTTTTCTCTCTACCAAATGCAGCAACGCTTCTATAAAAAGAGCTGATATTGTCCTTCGTTTCGCAGTCATAATTCCCCCAGCGATTTCAGATTTTTCTTCTTCCAAATGTACCTTATCTAAAAGTTTCTTCTCTGCATCTGGGCCATAGGATGAATCAGCAGCAGCTTCTAAAGTATAAAGTTCCTCTACATAAGCCTCAAAAGAGTTTTGTATTCTTTCCCTTTCTTCATCGGTAAAATTGATGTTTTCCCCTGCCTGTTCTGATAACATTTTCATTAGTTTTTCCCTAGACATATAATCTCTTTATTATAGCAAAAAAGCGGTAAAGAAGCACCAATATCTTCGGGATTAACTCTATGCGTTCCCCCAACCGTTAGAGGAATGGCTAATATTGCAATCTAAAACTCTCCACTATCGTTTCTTTTCCAAATCTTTATATTTTTTCTACATTAGCTCGCCCCTTTCAGCTTCCGATAAATAGGGATCATCCATCTTCTTGATGCTACCAGTGGTTATTCGAAGTAATTGCTTTTAATCGCCATTCATTATAACGAATAGGCTTGATTTACCCGGAGCGATCTGGACTTTTATTGCCGTTGTTTTTGATTACCTTTTTATTGTTCAGATCCTGAAACCAGCGGATGGATACTATAAAGCTGATGTTTTTTTATACTATGGCCTCACTTTTTTGCTTCCGGTGGTCGTGGGTGTCTGGAAAAGACGAAATAGTTAGTGCTTTGTGCGATGGGTTCTTGCCTCCGCTTTGCTTGTTTTGGTGAGGTGGTTATGTTTTAATACTCATGTTTTTATCTATCCATTCATGGCGTCGTTTTTAGAGACACTCGGAAAAATTACTCAAGAAGCCTTGGCGGCTATCGAAAGGGTTGGAGATTTAAAAATGCTTCAAGAAACAGAGGTGAGGTTTTTCGGCAAAAAAAGTGAATTAACGGAACTCCTCCATACTTTGAAAGATATTTCCGTGGAGGAGAAAAGAGTTGTGGGGCCGGCTGCCAATAAGGCGAAAACGGAGATTATGGCGGCAGTGCAAAGCAAGAGAGTTCTGCTTGAAAAAAATGAACTTGAGAAAAAACTTTCCGAGGAGTTTTTTGATCTTACGGCTCCCGGAATTCCTCATGGAGTCGGTCATATCCATCCTTTGTCACAGGTTCAAAACGAAGTGGAAAATATTTTCAGTGATATGGGATTTGCCGTTATGGATGGACCGGAAGTGGAAAGCGAATATTATAATTTCGAAGGACTCAATATTCCTACCGATCATCCGGCACGCGATATGCAGGACACTTTTTTCGTTCAGGATAAACACCATGTCAAACATGGCCGTATGGTTTTACGAACGCATACCTCTCCTGTTCAAGTGAGAACTATGGAAAAATATGGGGCTCCTCTTCGCGTCATCGTTCCTGGACGGGTTTTTCGTTATGAGGCAACTGATGCCTCTCATGACAGCACTTTTTATCAGGTGGAAGGTTTACTCATTGATAAGCAGGTTTCTTTGGCCGATTTGAAAGGGGTTATGGCTCAATTTCTGAGCCGATTATTTAAGAAAGAGGTGACCGTCCGTTTTCGTCCGGGATATTTTCCTTTTGTTGAGCCGGGGCTGGAACTGGACTTTTCCTGCCTTCTTTGCAGTGGAAAAGGGTGCAGTGTTTGCAAACGTACTGGTTGGGTTGAGTTTATGGGGGCGGGCATGGTCCATCCGAATGTTTTGAAAGCGGGAGGAATTGATAGCAAGGAGTATCAGGGTTGGGCTTTTGGATTTGGCCTTACGAGACTGGTTATGATGCGCTATGGAATCACTGACATACGTCTTTTGCAATCGGGAGATTTACGTTTTATTCATCAATTTTAATGCCACTTTCTCCTCCGTTACTTCAGGCTTTTGGGGCTCTCGGCAATTTTTTTCTGGTTATTGCCTATCTTCCCCAGATTGTTAAAATTGTGAGAACGAAAAGAGCTGAGGATTTAAGCATGCTTATGTGGCTCTGTTATTTTTTTGGGGATGCCCTCTTGCTGATTTATGCCATGATGACGGGAGATACTATTTTTACCATGCTTTTCAGTTTTTTTATGATTGGAAATCTTACCTTGATGGTTCTTACCTATAAGTTTGGCAGGATTTCAAAAACGGTTATGGAGAAAGATGGCAAAGACGCTTTAGAAGAATCTCATAAACATCCTGTATGAAAATTTCTCTTAAATGGCTTCAAGATTATGTAGATATTAGTAACGAGCTTACTCCTTCCGAGCTTTCCCGGCTTTTTACCCTTCATACGGCCGAAGTGGAAGGTTTTGAAGATTTGGCGGCTTCTCTTGAAAAGGTGGTAATGGGCCAGATTGTAACGATTCATCCCCATCCCAATGCCGATAAACTTCGGGTTACCACGGTTGATGTTGGATCTGCCCATAAAGGGCATGCTCACATTGTCTGTGGGGCTTCCAATATTTTTGAAGGTCAGTATGTGGCTGTCGCTTTGCCAGGATCCAAGGTCCGATGGCATGGAGAAGGGGAACTGGTCGAACTAAAACCGGCTGTCCTTCGGGGAGTGGAAAGTTTTGGAATGATTTGTGCTGCCGATGAAATAGGTTTAGGGGATATGGGACAGACTTCTGATGGTATTTTGGATTTAAGTGCTTTGAAACAAGCGCCCGGAACTCCTTTGGCAAAAGTTTTGGAACGGGATGACATTATTTTTACGGTTGATAACAAGTCTTTGACCCATCGCCCAGATTTATGGGGTCATTATGGTATTGCCCGTGAAATTGCCGCTATTACTGATCAAAAACTCAAAGCTTTGACCCCTCAGGTGGTTATTCCAACAGAAGGTTCTGCTCCTCAGGTCGAAATTAAAGCTAAGAAACTATGTTCCCGTTATATGGCGATTCGATTGGAAAATGTAACTATCGAACCGTCGCCGATATGGTTGCAAACCCGATTGAAGGCTGTAGGTCACCGTCCTATCAATAATGTCGTCGATATTACCAACTATGTGATGTTAGAGCTTGGTCAGCCGTTACATGCTTTTGATGCTGAACGTATAGAAGGAGGTATTGTCGTACGGGAAAGTTATAAAGATGAAAAAATTACGACCCTCGACGGGGTTTCCCGAGATCTGCCTGAACATACCCTCGTTATTGCTGACCACGCTAAAGTTATAGCCATTGCCGGAGTTATGGGAGGGTCCAATTCCGAAATTTCCTCTTCCACGACCTCTCTTCTTCTCGAAGCGGCTACTTTTCATCCTTCCAGTGTTCGAAAAACTTCGGTAAAGCTGGGTCTTCGCACGGAAGCCGTTCAGCGATTTGAAAAAAGTTTGGATCAGCATCTGGCTCAAAAGGCTTTGGAGCGTGCGTGCGAACTTATTTTGAAAATTTGTCCTGCGGCTAAAATTTCCGGTCCCATTCAGGATGTGAAAAATTGGAAAGATAAAATTATTACGGTGAATCTTGATTTAAAGCGACTCTTTTCTAAAATCGGGAAAGAACTCCCCTTTGAAGAAATAAAAAAGATTTTGACGCATTTGGAGTTCGGAGTTGTCCAGAAATCCTCGCGTGCGCTGAAAATAACGGTTCCTTCTTTTCGTGCTACTCGTGATATTACTATGGAGGATGATTTGATTGAAGAAATTGCCCGATTGCATGGATATGAAAATATCGAACCGAGATTGCCGGAACTTCCTATAAAACTTCCTTTTGAAAACCGTGAACGTTCACTTGAGCATAAAGCCCGCGAGATTCTTTCAAGGGGGCTTGGGTTCGATGAAGTATATAACTACTCTTTTTATAGCAAGAAAGATATTGAAAAGACGCTTCTTTTGGAAGAACTCCATGTGAAAATTTTGAATTATCTTTCGGAAGATCAGACCCATTTGCGCGTCAGTTTGGTGCCGAATATTTTGAAAAATATTGTTCATAATATGAAATATCTCGATCAGTGCAAGTTTTATGAAATTGGACGTACCTATCAGGATTTGCAGGAGTATTTTCCTTTGGAAGAAAAGAAGATTTGCGGCGTGATCGTTCGAGCTGGCAAGAAAGGCGTCGAGCCAAGTCTTTCTTATCCATCGGCTGTTTTTTACGAAGCGAAAGGAACTCTTGAAAGTTTCCTGAAACAGATGGGAGATTTTCGTTTTATGATGGATAAAGGTCAGAGTTTTGCTCCATATGCCCATCCTAACCGATATGGCGAATATTTTGTTTCGCAATTTTGCTTTGGTGAAGAAAAACCGTCTGAGGTGGCAAAAAACTTGCCCCCCTTGGATGACTCTCAGAGTTTCGCCCGGGTTTTTGAGTTGCATCCTCTCGTTTCTAAAAATTACGGATTAGAGAATTTCGATATCGCTATCTTTGAAATTAATTTTACCCGATTGGTACAAATGCCTTTTCAAGAAGTAAAATATCGCTCTTTGCCGCGATTTCCGGGCATTGAGATCGATATTTCCGTCGTGTTAGATGAGCGATTTGAAATCGGAGGCGTACAAAAAATTATCATGCAAGCTGATGCTGAATTGATTCAAAAAGTCACGTTGTTTGATGTTTATAAAGGAGCCAATCTCCCTGCCGGGAAGAAAGCTCTTGCCTTTAAAGTTCTTCTTCAGACTCCTGATCGAACGCTTACGGATGAGGAAATGAAAAAAGTCCAAACGAATATTTTTCAGAAATTGCAGGCTGTTGGGGGTGAGATTCGTGGTCTTTAGAAAGGCATTTTCTTGTTGGCTCGGCTTACCCGGATAAAGCCGCCACATGAAATGATTTCGACTCCTTTCTTTTCTGCTTCATCCATCAGCAGATTCATGCCGATGCTGTCGGAGGCCATGTGTCCCGTGATCAATACGTTAATGTGGTATTGTTCCGCGAGTTTTCGATGATCTTCCGGAATATGCATGGCAAGGATGGTTCCAATACCGGCGTGTGCCATTTTCTCATACATCTCCTTTGAGCCGGAGGTTCCACCCGTGAAGCCGGAGAAAGATATTTTTCCCGCTCTTCCCTTTTCATCTCCTGTGAACATTCGTGGTCCGTTGCCCATCTGACGTGCTTTTTGATATTCCGGCAGTTCCATTAAAGCATCAATGATCTCTTCAACGTATTTTGGTTTTACTTTATTGATATAGTTTTTTATGAACCAGTAGACCTGATTGTCGGCAAAGGTATGAAAGCAAGCAAACGGTATGTTGAGCAACTTAGCGGCATGGGGAACCTGGTAGTGATTTACCGGATGAAGGCCGCGATTTAAATCTCCTACTCGAGCTTTCGTTAGTTTTTCCGCAACATTTATGGGAACTCCTTCTTCGGCAGCGATGTCATTTTGAATGTCCATTACCTGAGTCAGATCTATTAAAGCTCTTCCTTCGGGATGGTGGGCTATGACGGCGTCAATTTTTTGCCCCATACCGCCGAGTTGTTTGCTTTTCGAAACTTCATGAGCCAGAAGCATTTCTCCTACTGAAATGTCGATTCCGACGAGGATTCTCTTCAAGGGAGTTTCAGGATTTCCATATTCGATTCGACTGTCGAGGAACGGATTTTTTAAACTTTCTTTGTCGAAGTAATCTTTACTTTTTTTATCGAGTTTTTCGTAGTCAATTTTTATTCGTTTTAATTGTTCAGTGATATCTTTCGAGTTTCTTGGGCCATGTTTTGAGGCTAAATCGAGACTTGTTTGGTAAAATTGCTGGAGAGTAAACATGAAGTAAGTGGATTAAATACTTTGGTATTATAATCTAAAAAAAATCGAAAATGCTAGTGGATTGCGGTATTCAAGCTTTTTTGGTACCATCAGGTCTACTAAAAAGTTTATCCGATACTTTGTCACTTATTACTTTTGATGCATCATCGTCTTACTCAATTACGTCATGATTTTCGTCAGTTTCTCTACAATGTTAAAATGGGACGAGTAAGCTCTAAAGAGCTTATTTTGTGGTTTCTGGCCATTGCTTCGGGATTGTTTATCGTCGGGGCATTGTTTCTTATTCTCGCCATTGCCCTTTTGAGTATTGGATTGCCGGATGTTAAGGACCTCTATCGACTTTCCCTCGCTCAGTCGACGACATTGTACGATCGGGACGGGAAAGTTTTGTACGTGAAGCATGGAGGTGAGAACCGACAGTATATTGCTTATGATAAGATTTCCAAAAATATCATCGATGCCACGGTAGCTATTGAGGATCATGACTTTTGGAACCACCACGGTTTTTATTTGACCGGCTTGGTTCGCGCTTTTTACAGCAATATTTCCAGTAGTGGGCCGGTTCAGGGAGCCTCGACTATTACCCAGCAGTATGTGAAAAATACTTTTTTGAGTTCGGAGAAATCTATTACCAGAAAATTGAAGGAGTTAATTCTTGCCGTAAAGCTTGAACAGACCTATCCGAAAGAGAAAATTTTGGAACTTTATTTGAACAAAATTTCTTATAGCAACAACGCTTATGGTGTCGAAAAGGCGGCACAACTTTACTTTAACAAGCATGCTTCCGATGTGACATTACCGGAGGGGGTTGTCCTTGCTGCCATTGTTCAAAATCCGACCCATTATAATCCCTATGTTCGTCCTTATTCCGAGTTGTTGAAGCAGTTTACTCCTGAAGAAATAACCCGTCGTGGCATTGATTCAGAAGGGGATCTTCATGATGATGAGTTCGTGAGAGGTCTGATTGGCAAGAAATTTACCCTTGATAGTGCCCATTCTCTTTATATTCAAGGACGAACAGACCTCGTTTTGAAAGCCATGAAGAAATATGGATATATTGATGAAGCGACTCTTACGAAAACTCTGGCAGAGCTTCAAGCTATGAAGTTCAATAAACCTCCTCAAGAACTTCAACATGCCCATTTTATTTTTTACGTATTGGATCAGCTCAACCAAAAATATGATAAGGAGTTGATTGAGCAGGGAGGTCTTAAAGTATACACCACTCTTGATCCGAAGTTGCAGGATATTGCTGAGCGGGTTGTTAAGGATGGGGCTTTGGCGAATGAGAAAAAATACAATGCCCGAAATGCCAGTTTGGTGAGTATGAATCCTAAAACCGGTGAGATCCTGGCCATGGTCGGTTCCCGCGATTATAATGATACGACGATTGATGGAGCTGTTAACATCGCCGATCGTTTTTTGGATCCGGGGTCCTCTTTCAAGCCTTTTGTTTATGCTCAGGCTTTTTATAATCGTTATAGTCCGAGTTCTGTTGTTTTTGATACGCAAACCCGTTTTGGTTCGAACGGCTTTCCCAAGAATTTCGATGGTAAATTCCGTGGCCCTATGACTATGCGAGAAGCTTTAGGTCAATCGCGAAATATCCCCGCTATTAAGGCGTACTACTT
>CAYSYL010000021.1:0-2655 GCA_964435355.1 uncultured Candidatus Peribacteria bacterium
GATGGAACAGAGGTGAATCTTATTGAAATTCCCACTTCAACGGTTTAAAAGTTGAATATCAGGCACTCCTACTGCTACACTGGTTTTGATGCTTATTACTGTTGTAATTCCAACTTTTAATCGGGCTTTTACTCTACAGGAATGTCTCGAAGCTTTGTTTCAGCAGGATTTTCCGGCCAAAGATTTTGAAGTTATCGTTGTTGATGATGGGAGTCGTGATGCTACACGATCGATGGTTCACTCTTTTCAGAAAAAACATAAAAATCTTTTTTATTTCCATCAATCAAACCAGGGGCAGGGGATAGCGAGAAATTGTGGTGTTCAAAAGGCCCATGGGGATATTATTATTTTGATTGGAGACGACATAATTGTAGCGCCAGACTTTTTGAATCAACATATGAAAGTTCATCTTCGACATCCTGCTGAAAATGTGGCCGTATTGGGATATATTGCTTGGCATCCTAAACTTCCGATTTCTCCTTTTATGCAATGGCTTACCAATGGATCGAGTATTTTGGGCCGATTCGGAGGACATCAATTTGCCTATGAAAAATTGGAAGGTAAAGATGAGGCTGACTACAACTTTTTTTATACTTCAAATATTTCCATCAAAAAGTCACTTCTTGAGAAGTATCCTTTTGATCCGGATTTTGCTGGATATGGATGGGAAGATATAGAGCTTGGGTATCGCTTGTATAAGAAAGTTCATCTTATTTTACGTTATAATCCCTCGGCCATAGGATATCATGATCATTTGCTGAACGAAGAGGGGATGGTAGACCGTATGAGAAATATCGGGCGTTCTGCCTGGATTATCCATCGTAAATATCCTGAACTTGCTAAAGTCCCTTCTGCCTCCAAGCGGGTAGCTTTTTGGCTTTTATCCAATAGAATCACTCTTTCTTTTTTCAAATTTATCCGACATGTGACTCAGGAGAAATGTGTGGCACTATATTTTTATGCTTTATCAAAAAAGTATTTCATGGAGGGTATTCGAAGTGTTGAAAAATGAATCGTATTATATTGTTAAATAAACTTTCCACTTTTTTGTTTTAACCTTATAATTTCGCTATAATTATTATTTATATGATTCTCCGGAATTTTCGTCGTTTTATTTCATTTTTTCTCGTTTTTACATTTTTCATAACTTTTCTTTCTGGTTGTATAGCGAAAGAAAAACCACAGAAGACCGGGCAAACTGAACGGGTGAAATTAGTGTATTATAAATTGTTTGATGAAGAGGATGTCATGGCTCCTTTGATAAAAAAATATGTGGTCAAGCATCCGAATGTTTCCATTGAATACCGGAAGTTTACTAATCCGGAAGAATACGAAAACCTTATTATCAATGAATTGGCTGAAGGAGAAGGTCCTGATATTTTTTCCGCACCTAATTACTGGTTTTTACGGCATAACAGAAAAATCTCTCCTCTCCCTCCTGATAAGGTATCGGTGAAGAAATTTGAAGATACCTTCGTTACAGTGGCTGCCAATGATCTTGTTTTGCGTGACCGGTCGGATGGTCAGTTAAAAGTGTATGGCATCCCTTTGGCGGTTGATACACTCGCTTTATATTACAATAAAGCGGCTTTTGACGACCGGTTGCCATCAAAAGGGCATCCATCGGAAACATGGGAAGGTATTAAAGATGATGTTTTTCAGTTGAATAAAAAAGATAATAGTTTCGAAAGATTCGAAGTGGCAGGAATTGCCATGGGACGATTTGATAACATTTCCCGTGCTGTTGAAATCCTTTATCTTCTCATGCTTCAAAATAACGTCAAACTTTATAATGAAAATATTTCCCAAGCGGTTTTTGCCGATCAGAGCAATGTTAGTGTTTCCGGTGCCCGTTTGAATCCGGCGGTTGATGCTTTGCGCCTTTATACCAGCTTTGCCCTTCCGGCAAATAAAAACT
The DNA here is from genome assembly GCA_964435355.1 of uncultured Candidatus Peribacteria bacterium. Lineage (GTDB taxonomy): Bacteria > Patescibacteriota > Gracilibacteria > UBA1369 > UBA1369 > CAYSYL01. The sequence goes on from CAYSYL010000021.1 coordinate 1,919, forward strand.
ATTCATGGAACGCTTATCTTGCCGATTCAAAATCTTCGGTAAAAGAACTCGAAACTTTTGCTCGTGGTAAAGTGGCCATGATTTTTGGATATTCTTACCTGTACCAGCAAATTCAAGATGAAATTAAGGATCTTCGTGCTAAAGGAGTTGCGACTATCGACTCGAAAGATGTTAAAATTGCTCCTGTCCCACAGATGATGGATCCAAAAACCTCGACGGAAAAACGTGTCAGCTATGCTCAATATTTTGCTGAGACGGTGAGTCGAACTTCTCAGCATCCGGACATCGCGTGGGATTTCTTGAGCTTTATCAGCACGAAAGAAAATCTTCAATACTATCATGAAAAAACAAACCGTCCTACCAGTCGACGGGATTTAATAGAAGAGCAGCAGAAAGATCCTATTTATGGAGTTTTTGCTCAACAAATCGGTTATAGCGAAAGTTTTCCCGTGTATGATTCGACCCTGTATCAACAGGTTTTCGGAAAGGCTATCGATGCCGCTTTGGCAACGGTTTCCTTGTTAGATGCTTTACGTACGGCGGAAGCCGAAATAAATGATGTTTTACCGGCTCAGGGATTGCTCGCTCCTGAACCCGAAACTAAAGGTTCAGCCGCCCCCTCCCCGACCCAAAAGACCCAGCAGAATAATAATAATGGATAATTTTATAACATTTCCGTTATTATTTCGATTAATTTTTTGATTAAAGTCAAAAATTTTAAATAAAAATTTTTCTAA
>CAYSYL010000021.1:2665-10358 GCA_964435355.1 uncultured Candidatus Peribacteria bacterium
CGTTTCTGTTTTTTTCGAATCAGCCGGTTCTGTTGCATGCTTTTACTTTTAACTTTTCCTTTTCAGATCCAGGCACTTTTTTTAAGTGATACTTATTTCTTCATTGGCCATTTTAATCCGTTTACGCATTTCTTTTTATCATCTTCAGATCTTATATTCTTGGTAATTTTCTTTACCTATGGAATGGGCCTTGTCACCCAAAAACCATCTGTGAAAGCTGATAGTTCTCCTGACGCTCCAACTTTTGCCATTGATGAAAATCATCCTTCAGAGAAATTTTTTTTAGGAACGAAGAAAAGCTTTAGATGGTATGTGTTATTTTTGGGATCTTTTCTTTTAGGGGGAGTTTTTTTAAGTTCTACCCCACTCCTAAGCGGAGCATTATTTCTACGATTTTTAGAGTTAATATTTTTCTATTTTCTCATTCTTAATCAAATTTTGCCACAAAAACTGATTATACGATTATTTATTTATTCACTACTTTTTCAGGCATTGCTCGCTCTGGGCCAGTTTGGACTTCAATCTTCCATCGGTCTTAGGATTTTGGGGGAGCCGATCCTTTCACCTCTTATTGCTGGTGTTGCAAAGTGGGAGTTTATGAACTTCGTTTTGCTTCGGCCTTATGGCACTTTTCCCCATCCGAATGTTTTGGCGGGAGCTTTACTTTCTGGATTTTGGTTGAGTTTTTATATCTGGAAAAATGAAAGGAAGCGCTTGTTTGGAGCATTTGCATTGCTATTTTTTTTAACACTTTGTTTTACTTTTTCTCGAAGCGCATTACTTGCTCTCTTCTTGGGATTTGCCGTTTATTATGTTGGTTACTATTTTCTTTCACGTCAAAAAAAATATCTTTTTCCAGCATTCGCTTTTTTCTTAATAGTTGTAGCTTTTGGTATCCATGCTTTGAGATATGGTGATCCCAATGCTTTAATGGAGAGAGTTCTGTATTTGAAGGCGAGTTATTTGATGTTTTTAACGTATCCCTTTGGAGTTGGGCTTGGAAATTTCACTCGTTTTTTGCAAAATTTCACGGATATTAAACTGATGCCATGGATTTTTCAGCCGGTACATAACGTTTTCATGCTCATCGCCAATGAGGGTGGGGGAGCCGCTTTTACATTTTTTACTACTTTGATTTTATCGAAAATTTCTTTTTTGAAACAAAAGATTTTGTCCTTTTCGCGAGATGATGAATGGTTATTTTCCCACATGATGGCAGCTCTTTTTTCTGGCTTTATATTTATCTTTTTTGTGGATCACTATTTTGTGACCCTTTTTCAGGGACAAATGCTTCTCTTTCTTGTTTTCGCTTTTATTGACTTAGAACCTGCTGAGAAGGACTCTTCCTCTGTTGAAAACTAAAAGTCAATCGAGAGCGAAAAGTCCGCTATTGCCTCGTAAAAATTCTTCGATACCCATGACATTTTTCCCCTCAAGCTGAACTTTTTTGAGAAGAATTGTCCCTTTTAATGTGGAGAGTCCGAAACTCCCGTCTTTCTTTTTAATTAATTCGCCGGGTTTTCCTTTAATGGTTTCTTCTAGCGTGCTATTAAGGGCAATATCTACCAGTTTTAACTTTTTTCCCTTACGTTCCATATAGGTCGTTGGCCAAATAATATAGGCTCGGAAATGGTTGTATATCTCTTCGGCGGTCATTTTTTGCGGGTTTACGAGTCCGTCCTCTTTTTCAATTTTACGGCAATAGGTAGCTTTTGCATTGTTTTGAGGGATGGGAGGAAGCAGCCCCTCCATTTTTTCTTGTAAAAGATAGGGTAAGAGCGTGGCACCCAATTGACTTACTTTTTCGTAGAGGGTAATAGCTGTTTCCTGGGAATTAATGGCTATTTTTTGAGTCAATAGTATGTCTCCACTGTCCAGTTCCGGAGCTATTTCAATGAAGGTGACGCCGGTTTCTTTATCACCATGCAATAATGCCTCCTCAACGGGACAGGCTCCACGATATTTGGGTAGTAGTGAAGGATGCCAGTTAATGGAGCCATGTTTTGGAATCGTTGCTATTTCTTCGGGTATTATTTCACCATAGGCGGCTACTACGATAAAATCAGGTTTCAGGTCTTTAATAAGTTTTACAATTTCCGGATTATTTTTAAGAGATTGAGGCTGTAAAACTGGTATTTTTTCTTCAATGGCAGCTATTTTTACTGGTGGAGCCGTGAGAATCTGCTTCCGTCCCATTTTTTTGTCTTCCTTGGTTACAACAGCTACTACTTCATAGCGATCATGGTTTACTAAAGCGCGTAACATTGGTACGGCACATTCGGGGGTTCCCATAAAAATGACATGGTGGCATTTTGACATGGACATAGCATAGCAAACGAAAAAGAAATGCGTAAGTACTCCCATGAAATCCGAGAGAAAAGTCACTTGCAAAATCAGTTTCATTTCTTTAGAATAGCCATCTTATTTAATAACACCTATGGAAGATAAATTTCTCCAAGCTAAAAAATTAATTGATAAAGCTCAAAAAATCCTGCTTATTTCCCATAAAAGGCCGGATGGGGATACGCTCGGAGCTTCTTCAGCTTTTTATCAGGCTTTTTTAAACATGGGAAAAGAGCCGACTATGGCGTGTATTGATGAGCCTTCAGAGCGGTTTCATTTTGTCGTTGGAGTGAATCGGATTATTCATGCGTTTGATTTTAGATCGTATGATTTGATCATTGTGTCTGATGCTGGGGCATCCTATATGACTCGTTATCATGAAATATATCCGGATATTTTCAAAGGAGATGTTCCGGTTATCAATTTTGATCATCATGCTTCGAACGATAACTTCGGAGTATGTAATATTGTTGATCCTTACAGTGCTTCAACGACTCTTTTACAGTATAGGTTTTTTACTTTTCTCAATATCCCAATAACTCCGTCTATGGCAACGGCCATGCTGACCGGAATATATAATGATACCGGGAGTCTCATGCATTCCAATACCAGTCTGGAAGTTTTCGAGACGACATCAAAACTGGTTGAACTGGGTGGAAAAGTCCATCAGGTTGCCAAAAATCTTTTCCGAACTACGCCTATTTCTACCTTGAAACTCTGGGGAAAGGTTTTGGAAAATGTTCGAGTGAATGACGAGGGAGTGACGCTTTCTGTTATAACCTGGAAGGAGTTTGAAGAGTGTGGAGCGACGAGTGATGAAATTTCCGGAGTTGTAGATTTTTTGAATTCTGTGCCTCACGCCAAGTATGCCTGTCTTTTGCATGAAGAAAAAAACGGTAATATCAAGGGTTCTTTCAGGACCCAGCGAGAAGATGTGGATTTGACGAAAGTAGCGGGTCAGTTCGGAGGAGGAGGGCATAAAAAAGCGGCAGGCTTTAGTATGCCGGGAAGACTCCAAAAAGAGGTTCATTGGAAGATTGTTCCCCGTTCAAATGTTTCTTCGGTATTTCCCCTTGCATCTTCGCAGGAAGAAACGGCTCCTATGGCCTCCATGTTAAAATAAATGAGCTTTTATCTCGTGTAATGATGATTTTATTTTCGCGCTTTTAAAGGTCTTGCGTTATAATGAGCGAGCCTAATTTTTCTTATGATTTTTCGCCGTTTCTTGGCAATTTTATTGGGATTCGTCTTCATAGTCTCTGCGCAGGCAGTATTTTTACTTTTTGCTTTTACCAATCGGCTATTCGCTCCCGGCTTTTATAAAAGCCAGTCTTTACAGCAACCATTGTATGATATTGCTACCCGCATGACGGCACAAAACCTCTATGACAAAGAGCCGCTTCTCCAAAAGTATTTTACTCAGGCTGATCTTCAGCGGGAGATACAAAACGTTTTTACTTTTTCCTTGTTCTCTGAAAATCTTAATGATTTTACGAAAGATTTAGTAGCCGTCAAAGCGAATAAAAAAACGGAAGTGATTTTTTCTTTTCATGTTTTGCGTCAAAGTTTGTTGACGGTTTCCCGGACGCTTTCTTTCCAGATTTACGAAAAAATTCCCCGATGTATAGCAGATCAGGTACCTTCCGTAAGTTCTCAAGGCATTCCTTCCTGCGTTCCGATGCTTGCCGAATATAATCTGCTTTCTGCGCCTACCACGAGGGTTTTGGAACAAGCGGTGTATAGTGCTGTTCCGGAGCAGGTTCAATACGATTTCGCCCTGACGGATCATAAAGGGGATAGCCTGCTTTTTTTACTGTTTCAGCAGTCTGAAAAAGTTTTACTTTTTTTCTATGCCTTGTTGCTGTGCCTTTTGGCGTTGATGGCCCTTTTGGTGTATTGGCCTTTTCAGCATATTTTACGGTATCTGGGCGTTACTTTTTTGTTAAGTGGCATCGTGGGTTATTTCATGAGTTTTAATATTCCTTTATGGCCTACGTATATTTTTAATTTCATGAAGGTTTCCGGTGCACAGAATGGAGATATATCCGGTTTCTTTTATAAAGATTTCCAGAGCATCGGCTCTTTAATGTTTGCTTTTTTGGCTCAGGAGACGCAGAAATTGGCCTTGGGATTTTTAGGACTCGGACTTTCGGTTATTCTTGTCGGACTTTTCCTCAAAAGGGGGGATTAAGAGAGTATTCTTTTATTTACCATATACATGTCACATCATCGTTATCTTGCTATTATTGGTGCCGCCGGTGTGGTGAGTTGGATTGCCTGGATTGTGGTCCTGAGCCGCATAGACCCGAAGCCGGGACTCAATAGTGTCAATGGATTGGGGCTTGGGCTTTTTTATTTGAGTCTATTTTTCGCTCTTGCCTGTACTTTTGCAGTTATCGGTTTTTATTTGCGTTTATGGCTTAATAAAAACGAGATTTTTTACCAGCATATTCTTATTTCTTTTCGGCAGGGAGCGTTGCTCTCGACGATTGCCATTGGCTGTTTGACCTTTCAGCTTTTGCGGGTACTGACGTGGTGGTCGGGGCTTTTGCTTATTGCGACGGTAACGATGGTGGAGTTTTACTTTATGGCCCGCCAGGAACATTAGAAATCGTTTGAGAAGGACTCTTCCTGCGTTGAAAATTGAAAAGCAGTTCGCCGTATTTCGAATACGGCTCACTTTACTTTTCAATTTTCGCCTTGTAATAGCCCTTCTCAAACGATTTCTAAGTATTTAAATATTTTTACTGCGTTGGAAAAGTGCCTCTTCCTGCGTTGAAAACTCAAAAGCAGCACGTTTAATAATCAATAACCAAACATCCAAATAATGGTTAATATCTAATCACTATTTGGGGTTAGTTCCCCGCAGCTTGCTGCGCGTGTGATATATTCAAGGCATGAGCATATATATTCACAAATCGCACAATGTGAATGTGTTGATATATCACATTGTGTGTCCAGCAAAATATCGGCGTGTGGTATTTGATGAGAATGTCGATAAAGTGATGAAGGAAACATGTTTGGAGATAGGAAAAAGATACGATATCCATTTTTTGGAAATAGGTACAGATAAAGATCATGTTCATTTTTTTAAATTATCGAACTGTTCGAGGGAGAGCTGTGCCATTTTTAAAATACTTCGAAAAGTCCCGGCAGTAAGTTCCCGGTGGTTTGGAACGATAATAATTTCGGATCCTGTTTTTGATTTTCTTTTGAGCTTGATGTGGCTTCCTCTTTGCGATACCTCTGTAAATCCGATTTTAAAAAGTATTTTCACCATCTCTTTTCCGGAGATAGATCGAAAGAATTTTGGCATATTATTTTTTCAGAGGAACGTCGATAGAAAGCACCATTTGTATTGGATTTTTAATGGTATCTTCATCTTCTCCTTCTAGGTAAAGCGATACCGCTTCCTCGATATTTTTTTTTGCTTCTTCGAAAGTGTTTCCCTGAGAAAAACAGCCGGGAAGAGCCGGGATGGTAACAGAAAACCTTCCATCTTTTTCCTTAATGAATACGGCTATATAAGACATACAATGAGCTAAATGATGATATCTTGGCTCAATTATATATTTGTGGCTGGGATTTTGCATCTTTTCGTTAATTTTTATTGAGCTTTTATTGTATCCTCGATTCTTAAAGTTTTTCTAAAAAATTGCCATTTTGCTTGGCAAATTTTTGCCTTCAGGGTACTTTTTTGATAACCTGAAAGGGGCCTAATAAATTTTTATGAAGGTTCGCACAAAACAATTTGCGGTTTATATTGAACAAGATGAGGACGGTGTGTTTATCGGATCTGTTCCTTCGATTCCGAGTTGTTATGCAGAAGGGAAAACACAGGAAGAGATGCTTAAAAACCTTTCGCAAGTTATTAAGTTGTGTCTTCGCAATATAAGGAATAAAGGAGCCTCTTTTCATCGTTTTGTGGGTATTCAAAATTTAGAGCTTACTAATGCCTAAGCTGGTTCCGATAAAACCGAAAAAATTGGTTAAAATACTTGAAAAGCTTGGATTTTCCAAACGCGACGCTGAAGGATCCCATGTCTTGTGAGCAGTACGATTTGTTGAGGAGGTAAAAGAGTAGAGTGAAAAGTTTTTTCTGAATATAGCGAAGAGCCCCGCGCGCGACCTTGTGGGTCAAGCGCACGAGGCTCGATCTCTTCGCTTCACGGGTGACTGGCCCGACGGAACCCGTGAAAGTTCCGCCGGATTGTATGGGGGGGGCGTTCGAGGCCTGGCCAACGCCCCGCTCGCCCCTTCCGGGCGTGCGGGGCGTCAGTTGGCGGGGCCGCCCGGGACGGCATCCTGGCCGGCGGCGATGCGCGCCACGGCGGCGCGGTCGGCGTCGGCCTGGGCGCGCGCGCGCTCGATGGCGGCCTCGTTGGTCGTCGTGCGGTTTCCGAGGGCGACGATCGCCCTCGTGTTCCGCTCAGAGTCGGTCCTGACGACTGCGACCTCGACCGAGGTCGCGTCGGCCTTCTTGTTGGCGGCCGAAGCCGCCCACAGCCCCGATGTGGCCTTCTTGTCGACGGCCTCGACCTTCTTGTCGAGATCTGCGACCTTCTTGTCGAGATCTGCGACCTTCTTGTCGAGATCGGAGTTGGTCTTCTCGATCGCCTCCATGCGCTTTCCCGCCCTCTCGAAGTTCTCTCCGACCCGGACGAAGCTCTTGTCGCTTTCGTCCTTGTTGTCGGTGACCTTCTTGTCGGTCACGGCCAGCGCGGAGGACACGGCAGAAGCGGACGCGGCGGCCGAGTTGGCCGTCGCGACGCTCCCGTCGATGTTCTTGTCCATCTTGTAGCCGAGGTACCCCGCGGCCGCAAGAATTGCGATGACGACGAAGAGGGCCCATTTCCAGTCCGAGTTCCAATCCCTCATGATAACCTCCAGCAAACGACCCACAATCCCCCCAACAACCGCGTCGGGGGGAGGACATCGAACCTTTCCATCCAAAATTTAGTTACTCGTGAAGCAGAGAATATATCTGCTCACAAGTTTTTTGCTCCCTGTAAGCCGGTGAAGGCTTTCGGGGTGCTTAAACTAAAAGTTGGGCAGATAAGTCCCTGCTTCGTTGTGCCTTTACTGTTTATAAAGGCGTCTTGTTGTCAAAGGGCTACGGTAAGCAATTTTTCTTTACAGCTGTTTCGAGAGTTTTACCCAATAATGAGATTTTGTAAAACTCAAGGTGTAATTATAGCAATATTTACTATTCCTGTCAACGCATAGAAAAGTAAATTGCAATATGTCAAATGAAGGAGATAGTTTTTCTCCTTGAGGGGAAATTACAATAATCAAGCAACCAAATAATGCCTAATATTTAATTATATATATTAAAACTTGGGATTTATTT